>NZ_JBITSX010000048.1:15248-19642 GCF_044541255.1 Pseudomonas sp. NPDC085632
GGTGGCCCAACGGGCCAAATCGTCCTGTTCAAACCCCAACCAGAGATCACCGCAGGCCTCCCTGGCCCAACTCTGGTTGTGGCTACATAACTCTGTCACGAGCAGACTACCGCCCGGTTGCAGCAGGTCGGCCATGTGCTTGAGCGCATCGGCCGGCGCGGCGAAATGGTGCAACACCATGTTCAACACCACGCAATCGGCCTGAAGGCTTGTGCCGTTCAATGCATCGGCCAATTGCAGGCTGACGTTAGCCAGCTGTTCACGTTCGCATACCTGACGCGCCAGTTCGAGCATCGCCGGGCTGTTGTCCAGCGCGGTTACTGTGCCGAAGCGACGCGCCAGTTCCGGCAGAAAAGCACCATCGCCGGGGCCGACTTCAATGGCCGTGGCTGCACCATCGAAGTTCAGTTTGTCGAGCAGGGCCAGCACGCTGTCACGGTACTGCGGCAGGCCTGCGATCAAGTCTTGCTGGGCACGGAATTTCTCCGCCACCCGGGCGAAAAAGTCCTGGCTGGCGGCGGCACGTTGGCCGTGAACCTGCTCGATGCGCGCTTGCACGTCGTCGGGCAGATCCAGATTGTCGACTTCTTCCAACAATGCCGCGTGCAACTTGCCGCCGAGCAGTTCGGTGTGGGGCAGGGCGCGGCGATAGAAAATCGCGTTACCTTCGCGGCGTGTCGCCACCAGGTCTGCTTGTGCCAGTACCTTGAGGTGATGACTCATGCCGGACTGACCGATGCCGAAAATCTGCGCCAACTCCAGAACACCAAACGAATCGTTGGCCAGCGCGCGCAAGACATTCAGCCGCAACGGATCGCCGCCGGCCTTGCACAGGGCCGCCAGCTCGTCGCAATCGTCATGGCGAATGGAAGGCACGCGTAAGTTCATAGGGCTGGCAGTCTAGAGAGGGGGGCAATTCATCGCAAGGCCAATATCAAAAAGTTTTGATATTGCTCGATAAATGGCACTTCTCACGAGACGGTTAACTCTACAAACGAGTAGCGGAAAGGTTTCACCAACAGAAAGCGCCGCTATCCATTGGAAAAACGCCCCCCGATGACTATCTGTCATTGCCCCGAGGCGCTCCGGTGAGGGAAAATGCCCTCCTTTTTTCCGTTTCGACTTACCAGAACCCAGGAGATCAGCGATGCCTAGCCGTCGTGAGCGTGCCAACGCCATTCGTGCCCTCAGCATGGATGCCGTGCAAAAAGCCAACAGCGGCCATCCCGGTGCCCCTATGGGTATGGCAGATATCGCCGAAGTGCTTTGGCGCGACTACCTCAAGCACAACCCGAGCAATCCATCATTTGCCGACCGTGACCGCTTCGTGCTGTCCAACGGCCACGGCTCGATGTTGATCTACTCGCTGCTGCACCTGACCGGTTACGACCTGTCGATCGAAGACCTCAAGCAGTTCCGTCAACTGCACAGCCGCACCCCGGGCCACCCGGAGTTCGGTTACACCCCGGGCGTGGAAACCACCACCGGCCCACTGGGGCAGGGTCTGGCCAACGCTGTGGGCTTCGCCCTGGCTGAAAAAGTGCTGGGCGCGCAGTTCAACCGTCCTGGCCATGACATCGTCGACCACCACACCTACGTGTTCCTGGGTGATGGCTGCATGATGGAAGGCATTTCCCACGAAGTCGCTTCCCTGGCCGGTACGCTGGGTCTGGGCAAGCTGATCGCTTTCTACGATGACAACGGCATCTCCATCGACGGCGAAGTCGAAGGCTGGTTCACCGATGACACCCCGAAGCGTTTCGAAGCCTACAACTGGCAAGTGATCCGCAACGTTGACGGTCACGACCCGGAAGAGATCAAGACTGCTATCGAGACCGCGCGCAAGAGCCCGCTGCCGACCTTGATCTGCTGCAAGACCACCATCGGTTTCGGCTCGCCGAACAAGCAGGGCAAAGAAGACTGCCACGGCGCCCCACTGGGTGACGCGGAAATCGCACTGACCCGCAAGGCGCTGAACTGGAACTACGGCCCGTTTGAAATCCCCGCCGACATCTACGCCGAGTGGGATGCCAAGGAAAAAGGTCGCGCGGCCGAAGCCGAGTGGGATCAGCGTTTCGCTGCTTACTCCGCCGCGTTCCCGACCGAAGCCAACGAACTGGTGCGTCGTCTGAGCGGTGAACTGCCGGCTGACTTCTCGGAAAAAGCCTCGGCTTACATCGCTGAAGTTGCGGCCAAAGGCGAAACCATCGCCAGCCGTAAAGCCAGCCAGAACACCCTGAACGCGTTCGGCCCGCTGCTGCCGGAACTGCTTGGCGGCTCCGCTGACCTGGCCGGTTCCAACCTGACCCTGTGGAAAGGTTGCAAGGGCGTCAGCGCTGAAGACGCCAGCGGCAACTACATGTACTACGGCGTGCGCGAATTCGGCATGACCGCGATCATGAACGGCGTGACCCTGCACGGCGGCCTGGTGCCTTACGGCGCGACCTTCCTGATGTTCATGGAATACGCCCGCAATGCCGTGCGCATGTCGGCGCTGATGAAGAAGCAAGTGATCCACGTCTACACCCACGACTCCATCGGTCTGGGCGAAGACGGCCCGACGCACCAGCCGATCGAGCAACTGACCAGCCTGCGCACTACCCCGAACCTCGACACTTGGCGTCCAGCCGATGCCGTTGAATCGGCCGTGGCCTGGAAAAACGCTCTGGAGCGCAAGGACGGCCCATCGGCGCTGATCTTCTCGCGTCAGAACCTGCAACACCAGGAACGCGATGCCGGCCAGATTGCTGACATCAGCCGTGGCGGTTATGTACTGAAGGACTGCGCAGGCGAGCCTGAGCTGATCCTGATTTCGACCGGTTCGGAAGTGGGTCTGGCGGTTCAGGCTTACGACAAACTGACCGAGCAAGGTCGCAAGGTGCGTGTGGTTTCCATGCCGTGCACCAGCGTGTTCGATGCTCAGGACGCAGGCTACAAGCAAGCGGTGCTGCCGTTGCAGGTCAGCGCGCGTATCGCGATCGAAGCGGCGCACGCCGACTTCTGGTTCAAGTATGTGGGTCTGGAAGGTCGCGTGATCGGCATGACCACTTACGGCGAATCGGCTCCGGCTTCGGCACTGTTCGAAGAGTTCGGCTTCACCCTGGAAAACATCCTGGGTCAGGCTGAAGAACTGCTGGAAGACTAAGCAGTACGAATGCGGTGGCCCCAGCCACCGCATTCCCCTGTAGGAGCTGCCGGAGGCTGCGATCTTTTGATCTTGATCTTAAAAAAACAGGATCAAAAGATCGCAGCCTCCGGCAGCTCCTACAGGGGGTTGTGTTGTAGCGAATATTATCGAGAACCCCATGCCTCAACCGCGTCCCTTCAAAGTTGCACTCAACGGCTACGGCCGGATTGGTCGTTGCGTCTTGCGTGCGTTGTTTGAGCGTGGCGAGAAAGCCGGGTTTGAAATTGTCGCGATCAACGATCTGGCGGACATGGCCAGCATTGAATACCTGACACGCTTCGACTCCACCCACGGCCGCTTTCCGGGCGAGGTGCGAGTAGAAGGCGATTGTCTGCATATTAATGGCGACTGCGTGAAGGTCCTGCGCAGTGCCACCCCCGAAGGCATCGATTGGGCGTCGCTGGGCGTCGATCTGGTGCTTGAATGTTCCGGTGCCTACAACACCCGTGAAGACGGCCAGCGCTTTCTCGACGCCGGCGCGCCACGCGTGTTGTTCTCGCAGCCGATGGCCAGCGAGGCGGATGTCGACGCCACCATCGTTTACGGCGTCAATCAGGATTGCCTGACCGGTGACGAACTGCTGGTGTCCAACGCCTCCTGCACCACCAACTGCGGCGTGCCGTTGTTGCGCCTGCTCGACAAGGCGATCGGCCTGGATTACGTGTCGATCACCACGATTCACTCGGCGATGAACGATCAGCCCGTGATCGACGCCTATCACCACGAAGACCTGCGCCGCACCCGTTCGGCGTTCCAGTCGGTGATCCCGGTGTCCACTGGTCTGGCGCGCGGTATCGAGCGCCTGCTGCCGGAACTTGCCGGACGAATTCAGGCCAAAGCCGTACGCGTGCCGACGGTCAACGTGTCCTGCCTCGACATCACGATGCAGACCGCGACGGCGACCGATGCCAATGAGGTCAACCGGATCCTGCGCGAGGCCGCCACCAGTGGCCCGCTCAAAGGCCTGCTCGCCTATACCGAGCTGCCGCACGCCAGTTGTGATTTCAACCATGACCCACATTCGGCCATCGTCGATGCCAGTCAGACCCGTGTTTCCGGCCCGAAGCTGGTGAACATCCTGGCCTGGTTCGACAACGAATGGGGTTTTGCCAACCGAATGCTGGACGTTGCAGAACACTATCTGCAAACAGCAACTTCAAAAAAACCGTAGGAAGTGCGACCCATGACCGTGTTGAAGTTGTCCGTC
>NZ_JBITSX010000048.1:19652-51091 GCF_044541255.1 Pseudomonas sp. NPDC085632
ATCCGCGAAGACCTCAACGTCCCAGTCAAGGACGGTGTTGTCACCAGCGATGCGCGTATCTTGGCTTCGCTGCCGACCATCAAGCTGGCCCTGGAAAAAGGCGCGGCCGTGATGGTCTGCTCGCACCTTGGCCGTCCGACCGAAGGCGAGTTCTCCGCCGAGAACAGCCTCAAGCCTGTCGCTGACTACCTGAGCAAGGCCCTGGGCCGTGAAGTGCCGCTGGTGGCTGATTACCTCGGTGGCGTTGACGTCAAGGCCGGCGACATCGTGCTGTTCGAAAACGTGCGCTTCAACAAGGGCGAGAAAAAGAACGCTGACGAACTGGCCCAGCAATACGCGGCCCTGTGCGACGTGTTCGTGATGGACGCCTTCGGCACCGCCCACCGCGCTGAGGGTTCGACCCACGGCGTGGCCAAGTTCGCCAAAGTCGCTGCCGCTGGCCCGTTGCTGGCCGCTGAACTGGATGCACTGGGCAAAGCGCTGGGCGCACCGGCTCAGCCGATGGCAGCCATCGTTGCCGGCTCCAAAGTGTCGACCAAACTCGACGTGCTGAACAGCCTGAGCCAGATCTGCGATCAACTGATCGTCGGCGGCGGCATCGCCAACACCTTCCTCGCGGCGGCCGGTCACCCGGTTGGCAAATCCCTGTACGAGCCAGACCTGCTGGACACCGCGCGCGCCATCGCTGCCAAAGTCAGCGTGCCGCTGCCGGTTGACGTGGTGGTTGCCAAGGAATTCGCCGAAACCGCAGAAGCCACCGTCAAGCTCATCGCTGACGTTGCGGCGGACGACATGATTCTGGACATCGGCCCGCAAACCGCAGCCAACTTCGCTGAGCTGCTGAAATCGTCGAAAACCATTCTGTGGAACGGCCCGGTCGGCGTGTTCGAATTCGATCAGTTCGGCAACGGCACCAAAGTGCTGGCCCAGGCCATCGCTGAAAGCTCGGCATTCTCCATCGCTGGCGGTGGCGACACCCTGGCCGCGATCGATAAATATGGCGTGGCTGAGCAAATCTCCTACATTTCCACCGGTGGTGGCGCGTTCCTCGAATTCGTTGAGGGCAAAGTGCTGCCAGCCGTAGAAGTCCTGGAAAGCCGGGCCAAGGCCTGAGGCCGCCCGTTTGGCCAGGCAAAGGAGTGTTTACATGGTCAAGTCGTTAGCACTGTTGTTGCTGACCGGTACGCTGGCGGCCTGCGGGAGTAACCCGAAGGCCGAAGCCACGCCGGCGCCGAGCGAGTCGCAGAAGGGCTGCTATCAGGCTGACTGGCAGGCCGAAACCAACCCGGTGCTGAACAAGCGTTCCGGGCCGGACGGTCTGGACAAATACGAGACGCAAACCCCGGCCAAGGAACATGGTTGTCCTTGACGGGTCTGACTCTTTAACTCAGGGCTGGCGGCGTGCGCCGTCAGTCGAGGAACACGGATGAAAGGCTTGATCGCCATTGCGGCGTTGGCACTGTTGGGCGGTTGCGCGCAGTTGAACCTGTTTCAGTCGTCTGCTCCGGCGGACAACTGGACCACCTGGACCTGCGACAGCCAGGCCAAAGTGCTGTGGCGTTACGCCGATGCCGGCCAGAAGGAAGTCGACGTTCGACTGGGTGGCGGGGATCAGGTCTATCGCCTGAAAGAAGAGCCGGGCGCCTCGGGCACGTTGTACAGCGACGGCATGCTGGCGTTTCACGTCAAGGGTGACGAGGGCCTGGTGTACTGGGTCGCCACCAATGACCTGATCGGCCGCGGCTGCAAAGCGCAGTAATTGACACACCACAGATCCAATGTGGAAACCGATCCAACTGTGGGAGCGAGCTTGCTCGCGAAAGCGGTGGATCAGCTTGCATCAATGCTGAATGCCAAGCCGCATTCGCGAGCAAGGGTTCTGTGTAGCTCTCAGGATTTTGCTTTATCGAATCACCAGACCGGGCTTCAACCCCCGATCTGCAATCACTTGAATAGCCGCCGCCGCTCCGGCAGGCTGGCACGATTAACGACCCTCAACCGGGAGAGACACACACAATGGCACTTATCAGCATGCGCCAGATGTTGGACCACGCAGCCGAATTCGGCTACGGCGTTCCAGCTTTCAACGTCAACAACCTTGAGCAGATGCGCGCCATCATGGAAGCCGCTGACAAGACTGACTCCCCGGTGATCGTCCAGGCTTCGGCCGGCGCTCGCAAATACGCCGGCGCGCCTTTCCTGCGTCACCTGATCCTCGCCGCGATCGAAGAATTCCCGCACATCCCGGTGTGCATGCACCAGGACCACGGCACCAGCCCTGACGTCTGCCAGCGCTCGATTCAACTGGGCTTCAGCTCGGTGATGATGGACGGCTCGCTGGGCGAAGACGGCAAGACCCCGACCGACTACGACTACAACGTCCGCGTTACCCAACAAACCGTGGCCATGGCTCACGCCTGCGGCGTATCGGTAGAAGGCGAGCTGGGCTGCCTGGGTTCGCTGGAAACCGGCATGGCCGGTGAAGAAGACGGCATCGGCGCCGAAGGCGTTCTGGATCACAGCCAAATGCTGACCGACCCGGAAGAAGCCGCGGACTTCGTCAAGCGCACCCAGGTTGATGCGCTGGCCATCGCCATCGGCACCAGCCACGGCGCCTACAAGTTCACCAAGCCACCGACCGGTGACGTGCTGGCAATCGACCGCATCAAGGAAATCCACAAACGCATCCCGAACACCCACCTGGTGATGCACGGTTCGTCCTCGGTGCCACAAGAGTGGCTGGCGATCATCAACCAGTACGGCGGCGACATCAAAGAAACCTACGGCGTGCCGGTTGAAGAAATCGTCGAAGGCATCAAGTACGGCGTGCGAAAAGTCAACATCGACACCGACCTGCGTCTGGCGTCCACCGGCGCCATGCGTCGCCTGATGGCCACCAACCCGAGCGAATTCGACCCACGTAAATTCTTCGGCGCGACTGTGACCGCGATGCGTGACGTGTGTATCGCTCGTTATGAAGCGTTTGGTACTGCCGGTAATGCTTCGAAGATCAAACCGATCTCGCTGGAAGCGATGTACCAGCGTTATCTGAAGGGTGAGTTGAACGCCAAGGTTAACTAAGCCTGAGCGTTAGACTGATTTAAAAAAACCCGCCGTGAGGCGGGTTTTTTGTGGGCGACTATTTCGCCTGACGAAGTTGTCTAAAAGTAAGAGCAACCCATAATGCTTCGAAGATTAAGTCGATCTTGCTGGAGGCGATATATCAGCTTTATCTGAAGGGCTGAATGCTAAGGTTAACTGATTCATCCTGTTTCATAGGTAATGAAGGATGTCAGACTTTTGTGAATTTGATTCCATAGGTTTGGCCTACATTCGGCCCGCCGTATTTAACGGTAACTGTACCTTCCAAGTAACTATCGGTTCCATCAGATGATTTCATGGCAATAGTCAGAGTGCTTGGGCCATGGTTGAACTCATCTCTTTTTTTGGCATCTGATTTCGCTTGGAGAGTAAAGGTCCTGGTGGGCTTTGTGTAGGTGCCAGTGACGACGAAGTCAAGTCCGCAATAGGCCATGTTGCCATTGCTTATGTTGCCATTTTGCTGGCCTAGATCGTCAAATTCGAGTTTGGCAGCATGTTCCTCGCTGGCGTTAAATACGAAGCCATTGTAAGTTTTCATGATGTTTACCTTATATGTATTCAGGTATTAAAGTTAAATGGGTTGTCTCGTATTACGTCGATGAGATTAAGCGAGAAGTTGTTGCGGGTAACCTGTAATAAATGACAGTTTTTAATAATTTTTCGCTATGAGGTTTTGATTTTTTAATAAAAAAGGAAATGGCAACAGGAGATGATGTCAAAAATGGACGGTTTTTTTATTAAAATATCGGTGAAAGCGATGTGTCAGTGTTATCTGAGGGGGGGCTTTAAGGCTAAGGTTAAATAAGCTTGGGCAGTAAAACTGCCGATTCAAAAAACCGCCGTGAGGCGGTTTTTATGTGCGCGGTGATTTCTCGCGGTTACGACGCTATCCAAAAGTCAGAGAAAATGGCGCTGCCGCGTGCTCAATGGCGTTGACCACATGAGGCGCCTGTTCGCGATATTGGGGATAGCGCTCAAGCACCGCTTCAACCGAAGCAAGCAGATGCTGAATGCGCTCTTTGGGTTGGTCGATTTCACAGGTATAAGCAAATTCCAGAAGCCCTTGTCGCGAGGCAAACATTGATTTGTTGCCTGCCAGATCCAGAGCCAAAACGTCTTCCGGAATATAAGCCGTGGTGTTGACGATGTCGTAAGCCGGTGCCAGATGCGCATCGCGTTGAGTAGGTTCTGAATAGAGCAATCCGAAGTTTTTCAAATGAGCGTCGCCGTTTCCGACGATGCAGCTCAGGGCGACGCTATCGAAGAGTTGATCAAGCGACGTACGCCAGTGTCTCACCGGGCAAAACACTCGGACAGCCTTGGCGATTGCCGCATAACTTTTACTGTACTTCTGATTAGCGGACAGCCCCATCAGCACCGCCATGTCTTCAAACCCAATCGGATCGAGCTGGTCGTCGCGGTCAAATCGGCGCATGACAAACAGTTTGGCGTTGTCGGAAAGGTAAAACGGTGGAACGGGAATCCCCGCCTCTTTCGCCATGGACATGCAAAGGAATTCGTTGATCGCCAGGCCCGGGAATTCGCCTCTGCCACTCTTGATGATCAGATCCGAGGTTTTGGATGTCACTCTCGGCAATGCAATTTCTTGCCGCTCCGGCACCAGCAACTTGGGTTGAACACCTGAAATGCCTGCCCGCAGGATGTAGCGATCAAGCATGTCGGCGAAGATATCTTCCGTACCGTCCCACGTGAGAATCTCTTCGAGTTTTTCTCCCGGAAATTCTTGCGCCTGCAACAATGCATCAACGGTTTCAGAGCGTACATGAACCCTGCCAATCGGCGATGTACTGCCGGAAAGCGCCAGTAGCAGCATCGGGTCGACGTTCACAGTTTTGGCCAAGCGGTTGCGCAACTGCTCCAATACATAGCCTTCTGGCAGGTTCATCTGAAAAACAGGGTGCAGCTCGCGCCGACGAAATTCGTCATGTCGCACAGGCATCGAGAGGCTGATCGCCATTTGTGGCGATGCATCTTCGTGATAACGGAAAGTGAAATCCTCGGCATCGCTGAACAGTCTGCCGCTATTACCTTCAGGGGTACTGACTTGAAGAGAGGACATTTTCATTCGAATAAATCTCCAAGCTCTTCAAGGGTTGGCATCGTTGCTGGAACCACCGAGAACTCGCAGTCCAACGCAGCCAAAACCCGCGCGTAAGCGTTCATGCCAACAGAAAGGGTGCCTTTCTCCACCGCGATGACTTTGTATCGCGTCAGTCCCGCCAGATCGGCGAGCTGCGCCTGCGTCAGGCCACGATTTATACGTTTTTCACGTAATTGAATGCCGAGACGGGTAATCAAAAGAGAGTAATCCATGTTGCGCTACCGTCACATTTTTATGTCAATGTAGCGTATGCGGAACATTTAATCTAATTGGCTCAAGAAGCCCGCCGTGAGGCGGGCTTTTTTGTGGACGACTACTCCTTCAGTTCAACGTGATCCAGCGCCTGATTCACCGCCAGTTCACCGAGCATGACCACCTGCGCGATGCCTAGCGCAGTCTTGCGGTGTGAGGTGTCGAGCATGGCGGCGAAGTTGTTGAGCATTTCGCTGGCTGAACCCAGGGTTTCGCTGGCGTTGGCCAGCAGCGATTCGGTGTTGTACTTCGGGTTGGCGAGGTACATGGGCTCGGGTTTGTGCGTGCTGGCCATGATGAAGACCGACGGTTTTAGGTAATGGTCGAGGGCGCGTTCGGCGGCGTCGTTGAGTTTTCTGGAATCAAGAGATTCGTAGGGCGATGCGGGGTCTGTTTCTGGCGGGTGTGGCGTTGATTTGATCATGTTTCGTCTCCGGTAATGGAGCCGACACCGGATCGCTACTAAACGAAGAGGGTGGCAGCTGAACGCAGGTTAGTAGACCGGGGAGACGCGACCGGCGCACCCGAAGGCGCCCTGCGTACAGCTACCATCAAGTGCAGGCTTAGAAATACCTGACTGAACGGATGCACATACGCTTCGCGTAACCACGGGCTACTAAACCCGATCACTGGAAATCAGTGACGCGAATCAAGTTACCGATGGCCCGCCAGGCGCACAAGCCGGCGGATTCTGGCGTAGTGGTAGGCAACGGCGCAAGCTGTTGTAGGCATCCGGACGTAACTGCTGACAGATCTAAACATCGCTGTTTAAAGGCTGGATTTAAAACAGGTCAACCGAGCATCCAGCGCTTCAACTGAACGAATAATCCGCCGGAAAGCGGTGTCTGCGCACTTGCATGAGCGCAGTGTATTGACTGGGGAAGAGCCTTCTCTTTCAAGTGATAACCGGTCAGGGCATGGCGCCCGCCTTCCGTGGCATGAGCGCGGATGGCGCTGAGTGTCGGGTAACCTCTCAAACAGTCCATTTCTCCTTGCCAGCTGTCTTTTGCATCGGCGATGCCGGTCATGAACCAAACGTCGGTGTAGGTACTGTCTCGGTGGTAATAAGACCCGGCAATCGGGTAGCTCTGAGCGTTATCTTTCAGCGTGCCCCACAACTGACCGTTGTTTGCGTTTGCATGGGTAATGTCTATGCAAAAGCTGTTGTCGTCGTTGCAGAAGTTTCCGAGTGGACCTGGCATGGGCGGCTTCTTGGCGGATTGATGTGTCAACCAACGTTATCGGGATTGGTTAACAGAGCCAACTGTCAGGTCTGACAGGTTTTTATATCTTTTTTGGATTTCCCTACGTTTTTAAGTCCGTGTTGAATGCAGCGGAGATGGGTGCTGTGCCTGAAAAGGGGACAGATTTATTAAATTTATCCCTCCCCTCGGTATTTTTATTAGCGTCCGCACTACTTCGCAGGTCCTCTAGATCGTTTTGAAATCCGAATTCCGTTGATGTTTTCAATTGGGTCGGTGAAACGTGGACCGGGTGTCAATTGCCCGCATTGAAGCGCGCCTCTTATCAACTGCAATTCGGAACATGGCATGGCTTGATCCACGAACTCTCTGTAACGGGCAAGGCGGGCTGGATGGTCCAAGCTACGTCCTTTGAAACCAGGGCTTTCATCCAGCCAATTGTTCTTATCTAGATTCGTTCATTGAGTTGCTAAGAAGTCTTTTGCTATGCTTTTTAAGTATAAGAACCTGTCAGATCTTACAGGTGTGGAAAATTTTTTAGCCATTTATTGTAAGGGCTCATTTATCCATCAGGATGGAAAAAATGCAAAAGGACAAAAGAGCTATCAGTGTTGGTGTTGGCGACGTTCACATGTTTCTGACGATTCCCGGTGGGGAAAGCTTTACCGTCTCGATTCGTGGAAGAGAGTTTTTGGAACACAGTGGAGAATCTTTTAGCTTTAAGTTTCTTCAGGATTTAGGCAGGAATGAGTTCTATATTGGTTCCAGAATCGACAAAAAACTTCCACTTAACGTGGCGTACAAACTAGGCGAAATCGGCACAGCTGCCCACGCGCATCTGGAGTTGGACGGCATTGATAACTCAAGGAATGCCCAGGGCTTTGTTTGTTTGGAGCGAGGCGGAGATTATCCTAAGGGTGTGATCTTTTGTACTGAAGAAAAAGCATTTAATTTGATTGCGATGTTTGATTTCAAAAGTAGTTAATCTTGGTCTTTACTGCGATGTCAGTAACATACGGCAGACTTTAAAAAGTCTGCCTGTTTTTATTCCATGTCATCAATAATTGATGCTCAGGTAAGTGCCCTGTTATTTGTCATGATCAATATCCAGCTTGCTGAATGTTACTTGCCCGCCCTCACTCGTATACCCGGTGTTGTCCTGCACATAAACCCCAGCCTTGAAGTACAACGGCTTGTCCCGCCACGTCGCACTGATCTGTGAATCCCACTGATAACCCGCCGCACTCACACCTAATGCACCGCCAGGACTCAAGTGGATGAGGTAATTGAATTCGCGATCCAGTTTGATTCCGGTAGCCAAGGTGATGACGCGGCTTTCATCCTCGTCCGGATGCATGCGCACCTTTATCACCAGATTGCCGGTCTGGGTTTTTTCTTTGTATTGGTATTCGAGTTTGACCATCGGCTTCTGGCTTTCATAAGCATGAATCTGGCCGATGACGATCTTGCCGGAACTCGGCACTTTGTTGACCGTGAGGGTTGCGCGCAACAGGTTGTCGGCGTCCGGGTAATACCAGTTGCGCAAAGTGCCGTTGCTGTAGGTTTCGCGCAGTTCGGTGCGCGGGTAGATGGCGTTTTCGGTTTTTGACCCGGTAACCGGTGACCAGAAGAACAAGGTGCCGGTGTCGGAATGGAAGTATTGATCTTTGAAGCCGTTCACCAGTTTGGAGGTTTCGACGGTGTATGGCGGGCTGCCAACGGGAACGCTGAGGTTCCAGGTTGCGAGATCGATCATGTCGGTTCTTCCACTCAAGTTTCACTGCACGTACGTGCCAGAAGCTCTAGCCCGCACGTTTTGGGGCGGCCTTTATAAGCGTAGAGGGAAAATTTGTTAACGCCCGTTTGGCAGATGATTGACGTCAACATCCTGTCGAAATGCCATCTCTGCCGGTTTCCGGGGGCTTAAGCGGTGACCGTTAGTCGGCAAATTCACGCTTTGGTTAAATGATGGCCTGATGACAGCTTCTGCTTTCTTGGATCCAGTACTAGAGTGAAGGCTCAGTATGTGTGCGGTTTTTACCGGAAACCGACCGAAAGTCCCGACAAGAGAAGCAGCATGGAATGCGCGCAACCCCCGCCAGGTGAAGGCAGCTCTGTCCTTTTGATCGTTGATGATTACCCTGAAAATCTGATCAGCATGCGCGCGTTGCTGCAGCGCCAGGATTGGCACGTCCTCACCGCAGCCTCCGGTTTCGAAGCGCTCAATATCCTGCTCTCGCACGACGTCGATCTGGTGCTGCTGGATGTGCAGATGCCGGGCATGGACGGCTTTGAAGTGGCGCGTCTGATGCGTGGCAGCCAGCGCACGCGCCTGACGCCGATCATCTTTCTGACCGCCAACGAACAGTCACAGGACGCCGTGATCAAGGGCTATGCCAGTGGCGCGGTGGATTACCTGTTCAAGCCGTTCGACCCGCAGATCCTCAAGCCCAAGGTGCAGGCGTTGCTGGAACACCAGCGCAATCGGCGCGCCTTGCAGCGCCTGAGTCATGACCTGGAAGCGGCGCGCGCCTTCAATGCGTCGGTGCTGGATAACGCTGCCGAGGGGATATTGGTAGTGGGCGAGGACGGCTTGATCCGCTTTGCCAACCCGGCGATTTCGCGGTTGCTGAATGCACCGGTGAAGGAGCTGGAAGGTAAGGAGTTTCTCGATTTTCTACAGAAGCCGCACATTCCGCTGTGGGCTGATTCCGAGTTTTATGCCAGCTACAAGCGTGGCGAGACGTTGAGGCTGCACGACGCCTTGCTGCGCACGGCGCCCGGCCAGCAAGTGCCGGTGGCGCTGTCCTGTGCGGCGTTGCCCGCCGAGCAACACGCGATGGTGGTGACTGTGCTGGACATGTCGGTGGTGCGTCACCTGCACCAGCAGCTCGAATTTCAAGCAGTGACCGATCCACTGACCGGGTTGCTCAACCGCCGCGGCTTTTACCAGACCGTTGAAAATCTGCTGTTGCGTGGTGAGCGCAGTGATAGCAGTTGGGTCTTGCTGTATCTGGATCTCGATGGCTTCAAACGGGTCAACGATTCACTCGGTCACGATGCTGGCGATCGGGTGTTGCGCTGGGTCTCCGAGCAATTGAAGGCCTGTCTGCGACCGTTCGACATTCTCGCGCGCATGGGCGGTGATGAATTTACTGCGTTGCTCGATCTGGAGTTTCCCGAGCAAGCGGCGAAGATTGCCGAAAAGCTCATCGAGCGGGTGTCGATCTGTCAGCAGATCGAAGGGTTGGACATCGCCCTCGGCGCCAGCATCGGCATTGCCACTTATCCGGACTGCGGCTCGAATCTCGACGGATTGCTGCGCGCATCGGACATCGCCATGTACGAAGCCAAGCGCGCCGGACGTCAGCAATATCGTTTCTATGATCATGAAATGAATGGTCGGGCGCGTTCGCGGCTGATGCTTGAGGAGAGCGTGCGCGCGGCCATCGAGAACCGCGACTTCAATCTGGTGTATCAACCGCAAGTGGCCATCGACAGCGGCCAGATCCGTGGCTTCGAAGCCTTGTTGCGCTGGCAGCATCCGAGCGTTGGCGATGTGCCGCCGGGATTGTTTCTGCCGCTGCTGGAAGAGGCGCGGCTGATCAGTCGCCTCGGCAGCTGGATTTATCATCGCGGTGCCGGGCAGCGCAAAGCCTGGGAAACCCTGTTTGCCGAAGATCTGGTGCTCGGCGTGAGTTTGAGCAACACCCAGTTCAGCCTGCCGAATCTGGTCACCGAGTTGCGCCAGGTCATGGAGCGGCACGCCTTGCAGCCTCGGCAACTGGAGGTCGAGGTCACCGAAGAAGCGTTGATGCAAAACCCCGACGAAACCCGCAAACAGCTGCGTTTGCTGCGCAATCTGGGCGTGCGCGTGGCGCTGGATGATTTTGGTTCCGGGCCGTGTTCGCTGGCACATTTGCGCGATCTGGAACTGGATACGCTCAAGCTTGATCGCCATCTCATTGCGCGATTGCCGGACTCCAAACGCGACGCCTCGCTGGTCAGTACGGTGATCAGTCTGTGCAAACAATACGGCTTGCTGGTGATTGCCGAAGGTGTCGAAACCATTGAGCAATACCAATGGCTGCAAGCTCACGGCTGCGAGTACGTGCAAGGCTTCCTCGTCGCGCGGCCATTGATCGCCGAGGATGCGGCCAGCTTCGCCGAACCGTTTGACTGGAGCGCACTGCCCGGTTGAATTCGCTACACTGGCGCACCTTTTCGAACCGTGTCGCTTGTCCATGACTGTGTTGAAGTACCTCCAGGCCTATCCCGCGCAATTGCAGGATCAGGTGCGCCAACTGATCGCCGAAGGGCGGCTGGGTGAATACCTGAATCAACGCTATTCAGGGCGGCACGACGTGCAAAGCGACAAGGCCTTGTACAGCTACGCGCTGGACTTGAAGCAGGAATATCTGCGCAACGCCCCGGCCATCGACAAGGTGCTGTTCGACAACCGCCTCGACCTGACCCACCGCGCCCTCGGTCTGCACACCACGGTTTCACGGGTGCAGGGCGGCAAGCTCAAGGCCAAGAAAGAGATTCGTATCGCCTCGTTGTTCAAGGATGCCGCGCCGGACTTTCTGAAAATGATCGTCGTGCATGAACTGGCGCACTTCAAGGAGTCGGATCACAACAAGGCGTTCTATAAATTGTGCGAGCACATGCTGCCGGGGTATCACCAGGTCGAGTTTGATCTGCGCGTGTACCTGACGTGGCGGGATATGCAGGCTTAACCGTACGCAACCAGGAAGGTGGGGATGGACGTCAGCAAGACCAAAAGCAGTTTCTACCGCCGCTTGTATGTGGCGTACCTGATCGACAGCGGTCTGGCCCCGAGTGTGCCGACGCTGACCGAAGTGACCGGCATGCCCCGGCGCACGGCGCAGGACACGATTGCGGCGTTGGCGGATCTGGATATCGTCTGTGAGTTCGAGCAGGAAGAGGGCGCGCGTAATCACGCCGGGCGCTATCGGATTCGTGAGTGGGGGGCGATTGATCGCGGGTGGATCGAGCGTAATTTGCGGCAGATCAAGGCAGTGCTCGAGTATCCCTGAAGAGCCCCTCATCGGAACGCCGCCCGCCCAGCCCTCTCCCCGAGGGAGAGGGGGCCGATTGGGGGATATTGGAGAGGTACGCCGACCTGAAAGTGTTGGTGTGAATCCATAATCGACGCGGTTTTTCAGGTCGATGTCTGACGCAAGACAACTCGGTCAGTCCCCTCTCCCACTGGGAGAGGGCTAGGGTGAGGGCTGTTCAGGCGCGACGCATCCCAATGTGTGGAATGTCATCCTCCAGATACTCCTCACCCGCGACAACAAACCCGTATTTACCGTAATACCCCTGCAAATGCGCCTGCGCCGACAGATAGATCGGCACTTGCGGCCAATGCTTCTCCGCCTGTTTCAGCGCCTGTTCCATCATTTCGTGCCCCAGCCCTTTGCCACGACCTTGCGGTGCGGTAATCACGCGGCCAATCACCACGTCACCGCCTTGGGATTCCGGATCCAGCAGGCGCAGGTAAGCCATCAACTGATCATTCTCCCACCCCATCAAATGATAGGTGTCGCCTTCCAGATCTTGACCGTCGAGGTCCGGATAAGCGCATTTCTGCTCGACGACGAACACGTCCGAACGCAGCTTCAACAGCGCGTACAGCTGTTCCTTGCCCAGATCACTGTGATGTTTGCAGACCCACTCGATTGTCATGTGCCGATTCCTTGAACGTGTCGCCCGATACTAAGCGCCTGCGGCAAAGATGTCTTTATGGCGTAAGAGTCTGTGACAAAGGTCAAAATGCCATCATTCCTTTCTGGCAGCCTCGGCGACTTTGTGTAATCTGCAGGAGAGCGCTGTGCACTGGCTTCAATGAGCTAATGTTAGGGCCTGGGTTTTGCCGGTAAGGGGCCTTGGGGTTTTGACTGAAAACATGCTGGGCAACTTGCCCGCTAAGGATTTTCAAGCATGCCGCGTTTGCATCGAGCCTTTGCTTTGATCGGATTGCTCTTGCTGAGTCAGAGCGCTGCAGCGGAGAAACTGCGGCTGGTGTTTGATATCTGGCCGCCCTTTACCGACGACACGCTGGTCAACGGCGGCCTGGCCACCGACATTGTCAGCACCGCGCTGGCCCGGGCCGGTTATGCCAGCGGTTATGAGCAGGTGCCGTGGGCGCGGGCGCTGCTTGGCGTTGGCGAGGGCCGCTACGATGTGTTGGTCAACGCCTGGTATAACGACGAACGGACCAGGCTGGGCCAGTTTTCCGGGGAATACCTGCTTAACCGCATCCGCTTTCTCAAGCGCAAAGACACGCCACTCGACTACTCAAATCTGCAGCAACTGCACACCTACCCGATTGCGGTGGTGCGCGGCTACGCCTATTCGGCGCCGTTCGATGCCGACACGGCGCTGCAGAAAGTCCCTGTGCATAACTTCGCCATGGCCGTGCGCATGCTCGCGGCGGATCGGGTCAAATTGACGCTGGAGGATGAGTATGTGGCGAAGTATTACCTGGCGCGGGAATCCGCCAAGGTGCGTAATTCGGTGGAGTTTTTGCCCAAGCCGTTGAGTGAGAACAGCCTGCACATTCTGGTCAGCCTGAAGAATCCGCAGCATGAGCAGATTGTCGCGGGGTTTGATAAGGCGATTGCGGCGATGAAGGCGGATGGGAGTTATGACAAGTTGTTGAGGCAGCATGGGATGTGAAGGCTGATCCAGAATCCTCTGTGTGGCGGATGGCCTCTTCGCGAGCAAGCTCGCTCCCACATTGAATTCGTGAACGACACAGAACAAATGTGGGAGCGAGCTTGCTCGCGAAGGCGTCCTGTCAGCCAGCGCTGACCTCACTGGTGTCCTTGATCAGGTGTGCCGCCAACGTCCGCAACGGCCCCAACTGCCGGCAAATCAACGCCAGTTGCGTCTGCACCAGCCGCTGCCCTTCATCAATCTCATCAGGCATCTGTTCCAGCTCATTGGCCAGCGCTTCTTCCTCGTCACTCTGAATCGCCACCGGCTGCTTGTTCGCCAGCCCTTGGGCAATTTCGTCGATGCTCGTCGCCAGTTTCACCCCGGCGCCATCAATCAAATGCTCACGCACATCGGCCGGCAACTGAGTCTCGCGATGCGCACCAAGCCCTGACAGATAACTCAACAACGTGTGTGACAGCACCAGAAAGCGGAAACCGACATCCGCTTCCTTACGGAAATGCCCCGGCTCCATAAGCATGTTCGCCAACGTCGTCGACAACGCTGCATCAGCGTTATGCGCATTGCGCCGGGCCAGCCGATAGGCGAGGTCGTCGCTCTTGCCAGCGGCGTATTGCTGCATGATCTGGCGCAGGTAGATGCTGTTGCAGGTCAGGGTGTTGGCCAGCACTTTGTTCAGCCGTCGGCCCTGCCAGTCCGGCAGGAACAGAAACACCGTCAGGCCTGCGATCAGGCTACCAAGCAAGGTATCGAACAGCCGAGGCAGGAACAGCCCGTAACCGTCGCCGACCTGGTTGAAGCAGAACAGCACCATGATGGTGATCGCCGCCGTCGCCAGGGTGTAGCGGGTGGTGCGGTTGGTAAAGAACACCACGCCGGCAGCGATGGCGAAGCATGACTGCACCAGCGGACTCGGGAACAGATCGAACAGCGCCCACGCCACGGTCAGGCCGATGGCGGTGCCGAAGATCCGTTGGCCGAGCTTGCGCCGGGTCGCGCCGTAGTTCGGCTGGCAGACGAACAGGGTGGTGAGGATGATCCAGTAACCCTGCGACGGGTGAATCAAATGCACCATGCCGTAGCCGATACTCAGCGCCAATGGCAGGCGCAGGGCGTGACGGAACAACAACGACGTTGGCGTCAGTTGCGTGCGCAGGCGAATCCAGACGTCCTTGAGGTTGCGCGGTGAGCGGTCGAGCAGGCTGCTGTCGGTCGCATCGGCCAAGGCATCGGGGTTGCTCGCGTCGCTGAGCAAACGGTCGAGGGTGCCGAGGTTGGTGGCCAGTGCGCGCAGCGAGCGCAGCAAGCCGCGCCAGGCCGGATTGCTCTGGATGCGCAGATGTTCGAGGGAGGCATCGAGGTCGCTCAGGGCCTCGGCGAAACTCGCGTCGTAAATGAACGGCTGGCGCATCTGGATCGATTCGGCCAGCGCCCGACAGGCTTTGCCTTGCTGGCGCAACAGGCGTTGGCAGCGGAACAGCACGTCACTGTGGAAAAACGCTTCGGCCAGCGCGTTGTAGGGATAGTGCGAGGAGCTGGCGCGTTCGTGGATGTCTTGCGCGAGGAAATACAGCTTCAGGTAGCGGCTGACTTTCGAACCGGGGCGGCCGTTGCCGACGCGGTGCAGAATGATCTCCTTGGCACTGTTCAGCGCCGCCACCACGCGGCCGTTTTGCTGAGCCAGTTCCAGGCGCCGGGCTTCGACGTCCATCTGCCGGATCGGCTCGAACAGCGACGATTTCAGCTTGAGGTAAAAGCCCAGCTCACGGAACAACCGCGCCAGACTTTGCTGCACCGGCTGGTTGGAAAACAGCGCCTGCCACAACACCGAGAGCAAGCCGTACCACGCGGCACCGGCCACCAGCAGCATCGGTTCATGCCAGAAATCAGTGACCGCACCGCCGCGCTGATCAACGCCGATCATCGTGTACACGGACAGTATCAATGTCGCCGAAGCAATCGCCCCATAACGCTCGCCGAGCGCACCGAGCATGGTCAGGCCGAAACCGGCCAGCGCCAGGGCAATGGCAAAGACGATGGGGTAGGGGAAGAGCAATTCCACCGACAGCGCGGCGATGCTGAAACACACCAGCGTCACGGCGAGAGCGTTGAGGCGGCCCTGCCAACTGTCGTCGGTTTCGGCCAGGGCGCTGGCGATAATCCCCAGGAACAACGGGATCAGCAGGCCCATTTCATCCTGATACCAACACAGCGCCATGCTGCCGGTCAGGGCGATGAACACCCGCACGCTGTAGCTGAATTTATCCAGCGCCCACAGGCGCCGCAAAGACTGACGAAACGAGGTCGAGGACATGAAGTGCGAAGGCCTTCCGAGGCGATGCCGCTAAATTGAGCCAGTAATGACGCCGACGCAATGGCGCCGAGCACATCTGACAGCAAAAAGTGTTCCTTTGAGATCTTGTGCCGGATTAAATCTTAAATTTGGCACATAACCCTGTGGGAGCTGGCTTGCCAGCGATGGCTGCCTGACAGTCAACAAAGATGTTGGATCTGCCGGCCTCATCGCTGGCAAGCCAGCTCCCACAGGGATTGCATTTCACATTCGAAAGAATGGGATCAGGCGTATTGCGCAGCCGCGTAGCCGGAGGCCCAGGCCCACTGGAAGTTGAAGCCGCCCAAGTGGCCAGTAACGTCGAGCACTTCACCGATGAAATACAGGCCAGGGCTTTTCAGCGATTCCATGGTCTTGGATGACACTTCGCGGGTATCAACGCCGCCGAGGGTCACTTCGGCCGTGCGATAACCCTCAGTCCCCGCCGGCACAACCTTCCAGCTGCCCAGCTTCTCGGCAATTTCCGCCAGTTCCGCATGGGTGTACTGCTTCATCGGCTTGGACACAAACCAGTTGTCCGCCAGCAAATTGGCCATCTTCTTGGTGAAGATTTCACCCAGCAAAGTTTTCAGCTCGCTGTTGGGCCGGTCGGCCACTTGCTGTTGCAGCCAGCTCGCGGCGTCGTGGTCCGGCAGCAGGTTGATCTCCACCGTGTCGCCGGATTCCCAGAACGAAGAAATCTGCAAAATCGCCGGGCCACTGAGACCACGGTGAGTGAAGAGAATGTTCTCGCGAAAGCTCTGGTCGTTGCAGCTGACCAGACAATCCACCGACGTCCCGGACAACTCCGTGCACAGTTCCTTGAGCTGATCGGTGATGGTGAACGGCACAAGTCCAGCGCGGGTCGGCAGCAATTCATGACCGAACTGCTTGGCGACCTGATAACCAAAACCGGTGGCGCCCAGTGTCGGGATCGACAAGCCGCCAGTGGCGATCACCAGCGACTGGCACTGAACCTGACCGAGTGTGGTGTCGAGCAGATAGCCGCTTTCGACTTTCTCGATGGTCTGGATCGACGTGTCGAGATGCAACTCGACGCCGGCCTGATCGCACTCGGTCAGGAGCATTTCGAGGATGTCGCTGGATTTGTTATCGCAGAACAACTGGCCGAGTTTTTTCTCGTGGTACGGCACGGCGTGTTTGCCGACCATGCCGATGAAATCCCACTGGGTATAACGCGCCAGTGCGGATTTGCAGAAATGCGGGTTCTGCGAGAGGAAATTGCTCGGCTCGGTGTACATGTTGGTGAAATTGCAGCGGCCACCGCCCGACATCAGGATTTTCTTGCCGGCCTTGTTCGCGTGGTCAAGCAGCAACACCTGACGCCCACGCCCGGCGGCGGTCAGTGCACACATCAACCCAGCGGCGCCAGCGCCAATGATCACGACTTCGGTAGAGCGCAAAACGGTGTCCTCACACAATGATCGTTCCCACGCTCTGCGTGGGAATGCCGCCATGGACGCTCTGCGTCCGTTGTTATGTGACGCGGAGCGTCACGGGATACATTCCCACGCAGAGCGTGGGAACGATCAGGTCAGAGGATGCGTACGCGCAGCGAACGGCCCTTGATCTTGCCGTCGTTCAAACGCTGCAAGGCCTGCATGGCCACGGTACGGTCAACGGCTACATAAGCCTGGAAGTCGAAAATGGCGATCTTGCCCACCTGCGCACCCGGAATACCGGCATCGCCAGTCAGTGCACCCAGAATGTCGCCCGGACGCACTTTGTCTTTACGGCCAGCACCGATGCACAGCGTGGTCATCGGTGGCTGCAGCGGCGCGAGGCCCTGGGACTTGAGGTTATCGACCTGATCCCAGTTCAGCGGCGACTTCTGCAGTTGCTCGATGGCTTGTGCACGGTGCGCTTCACCCGGAGCAACCAGGCTGATCGCGATGCCTTTCTCGCCAGCACGACCGGTACGGCCAACGCGGTGAATATGAATTTCCGAATCGCGCGCCAGTTCGACGTTGATCACCATGTCCAGTGCATCGATGTCCAGACCACGGGCGGCAACGTCGGTGGCAACCAGTACCGAAGTACTGCGGTTGGCAAACATCGCCAGCACCTGATCGCGGTCACGCTGTTCCAGATCGCCATGCAGGCCGACGGCGGAAATGCCTTTGGCGGTCAGGTGATCAACGGTCTCCTGCACTTGCTGCTTGGTGAAGCAGAACGCCACGCAGGACGCTGGACGGAAGTGATGCAGGACTTTGGTCACTGCGCTCATGCGGTCTTCCGGAGAAATCTCGTAGAAACGCTGCTCGATCTGCGTGTCATCGTGGAACGCTTCGGCTTTCACCGTTTGCGGATCACGCATGAATTTAGACGCCAGTTGCTTGATGCCCACCGGATAAGTCGCAGAGAACAGCAGGGTCTGACGGCGCTCCGGGGTCTTGACGATGATGTCTTCGATGGCGTCGTAGAAACCCATGTCGAGCATACGGTCGGCTTCGTCGAGGATCAGCGTGTTCAGGCCATCGAGGACCAGCGAACCTTTGCGCAGGTGCTGTTGAATGCGGCCCGGAGTGCCGACGATGATGTGCGCGCCGTGTTCCAGCGAAGCGATCTGCGGGCCGAAGGACACGCCGCCGCACAGGGTCAGCACCTTGATGTTGTCTTCGGCACGGGCCAGACGACGGATTTCCTTGGCAACCTGGTCGGCCAGCTCACGTGTCGGGCAGATCACCAGTGCCTGGCAACCGAAGTAGCGCGGGTTGATCGGGTTCAGCAGGCCGATACCGAACGCGGCGGTCTTGCCGCTGCCGGTCTTGGCCTGGGCGATCAGGTCCATCCCCTTGAGGATCACCGGCAAGCTCTGCGCCTGGATCGGCGTCATTTGGGCATAACCGAGGGATTCGAGGTTAGCCAGCATGGCGGCGGACAGCGGCAGAGTATTAAAAGCGGTGGCGATGGTGGTCACGGGACTGGCCTGCAAAACAAAATGTCGCGCAGTGTAGCAGCCCCGTGCCACTTTCTTCGAAAGTTCTGGACGAACAGTGGTTAATGTTCGATGTGTTCTTCCGGACGTTTGGCGCGGCGGCCGTCTTCTTTCGACAGTTGCGAGAAGATCGTCGCGGCAAGCATTGCCATGATGCCGACGGTGACGAAGGTCAACTGGAACGCGCCGAGCACGGTCTCGACACCATCATTGCCGATCTCCGCGGTAAACCCGCCGAGCAATGCACCGGCGCACGCCACCCCAAGACTCAGCGACAACTGCGCCACCACCGAGAGCAAGCTGTTGCCGCTGCTGGCGCTGGCGTCATCCAGGTCGATCAACGTCACGGTGTTCATCGCCGTAAATTGCAGCGAGTTGATCGCGCCGAGAATCGCCAGCAGGCACAGCAGCAGCCAGTACGGCGTCTGCTCGCTGACCAGGCCCATGCTCGCCAGCATGATCCCCAGCGCCAGCGTATTGCCGGTCAGCACGATGCGATAACCCAGACGCTCGATCAGCGGCCGCGCGACCCATTTGGCAATCATCGCCGCAGCGGCCAGCGGCAGCATGCTCATCCCCGCTTGCGACGGTGAATAGCCGAGCGCCACTTGCAGCAGCAACGGCACCAGAAACGGCAATGCACCGCTGCCCAATCGCGCAAAGAGGTTGCCGAGAATGCCAACGGCAAAGGTGCGGGTCTTGAACAGCGACGGCGCGAACAGCGGGTTTTCAATATGCCCGGCACGCAACCAGTACGCCGCCAGACAGGCCATGCCGCCGAACAGCAGCAACATCACGCGCAGGTGCGGCAAGTGCAATTCGCCGAGGCCTTCCATGGCGATGGTGATCAGGATCATCGCCGCGCCGAACAACAGGAAACCCAGGCTATCGAAACGCGTGCGCTCGGTGCCGCGCAGGTCGGGGATGAATTTCCACACGGCGTAGCAACCGATGACACCGACCGGCAGATTGATCAGGAAGATCCAGTGCCACGTCAGGTATTCGACCATCCAGCCGCCCATGGTCGGGCCGATCAGCGGGCCGAGCAGGCCGGGGATGGTGATGAAGCCCATGATCCGCACCAGCTCGGATCGTGGGTAAGCGCGCAGCACCACCAGTCGTCCGACCGGCAACATCAGCGCACCGCCCAAGCCTTGAATGACGCGGGCGCCGATCAGCATGCTCAGGCTGCTCGACAAGGCGCAGAGCAGTGAGCCGAAGCTGAACAGCAGGATCGCGCCGAAGAAGATTTTCTTGGTGCCGAAGCGGTCGGCGATCCAGCCCGAGGCCGGTATCAGCAACGCGACGGTGAGCATGTAAGAGATAACCACGCCCTGCATGCGCAGCGGGTCTTCGGCGAGATCGCGGGCCATGGCGGGCAGCGCGGTGTTGAGGATGGTCCCGTCGAGGGACTGCATAAAGAACGCGATAGCGACGACCCACGGCAACCAGCGGGCGGTGATGGCGTCGAGAGGCGGGCGGTTGGGCATGGAACCTCTGAGAGTGTGGGTCAGGCGGAACACTACACTGTGGGAGCTGGCTTGCCAGCGATGAGGGCGGCAGATTCAACATCGTTTTCGTCTGAAACTCCGCCATCGCTGGCAAGCCAGCTCGCACAGGTGATGCAGCGTTGCGGTGTTACAGGGTCAAGGTCAGTCGGCTGACCAGTGCCCCCGGCAGCAGTGCCGACGAGGTATTGCGCTGGCTGTACGTACTCGCCGACAGCAGCAACTCGCGCTCGGCGGTCAACGCTTCCAGCTGCGAACCGAGCAGGCTGTAAGCGCTATCGTCAAAGCGCATGGTGCTGACCGGCGCCTGAATCTCGCCGTTCTCGACCCAGAACGTCGCGAAGCGGGTCATGCCGGTCATGCGCGCCGCCGGCTGATCCGAGTAGTTCAGGTACCACAGGTTGCTGATGTACAGCCCGGTGCCCAACTGCTTGAGGATCTCTGCTTGCGATAGATCACCCGCCGCCATGTTCAACGCACTCGGCATTTCACCGCCGCCGGCGCCGTTGGCGGTCAGGCCGTATTCAGCGGCACTGCGCGAGCCAACCAGTTGATCACCGGCCTTGCCTTCGACGATCAAACGCAAATCACTGCGCGGGTAACCTTCGCCGGAAAACGCCGGGCTCAACGATTCGCTGACTTTCTCATCCAGCGACAGCAGCGGACTGAATGCCTGGTCGCCGACATACAGCTTCTGCAACGGGCTGCTCTTGCTGGCAATCGACTGCGCCGAGAAACCGCCCCAGCTCAGCATGCCCATGATTTCTTCCAGCGCCGCCGGTGCCAGGTACGCGCGGTATTGCCCCGGCGCCAGAGTGCGCAGCGGGCGACCGAGAAACTCCAGTTGCTCGCGCGCCTGAGCAAAGCGCTTGGCAAAACCTTCGCTGCTCCAGTCGTGCCCGGCGTAGCTGGCTTTCACCGCTTCGCCGTTCTCATGGAACAAGCTGAAATCGAAGTTGAAGCTGTTCGCCTGATGCCAGCCAAACGCTCCCGAAGAACTGGCGAAACCACGGCTGATCGGGCCGGCGGCATAGAAGCCCACCAGGTCCAGACCTTCAGCGGCGGCGCAGATTTCATCGACCACCTGTTCAGTGTCAGGCAGCGGATGTTCCTGCACGTTCTGGCTCTGCCAGCCGTTGTGGTTGAGCAGCAGATATGGATCCTGCGGCAGCAACGGCAGGGTTTCGCGCAGTTGTTGCAGACCTTCGGCGAGGCGTTGCAGATCGGCTTCCTGATCACCGGACAGGGTGACTTGCAGGTCGGCGTGACGTCCGTCGTTGATCAACTTCAGAACGATGTTGGCCTGCTGCACTTGCCCGGCCTGACGCACCTTGGCGTGATTGAAACGCACAAACGCCGAGGATTCAGCAGCGTAGCTGAGGGTGAACTGCTCCGGCTCACGGACGCTGTCGCGCAGCCAATTGACCATGACCTTGAAGGCGTCGGACTGACTCTTCGAAATGCTCATCAGGCGTCTCCCCCAAACACATCAACGTTGCTGAATACGCAGGCCGGCGAAGCGTGGCCGACGCGGATCACCTGGTTCGGTTCACCCTTGCCGCAGTTCGGCGTGCCCAGCACCTTGACGGTGTTGGCGTCGCCGACGGCGCGCAGGCTTTTCCAGAAGTGCGCGGAAATTGCCCGGTAGTTCGGGTTTTTTACCACGCCTTTCAGTTCACCGTTTTCAATCAACTGGCCCCATTCGCAACCGAACTGGAATTTGTTGCGCGCATCGTCAATCGACCACGAACGGTTGGTGCTCATCAAAATGCCGTGCTCGATGCCTTTGATCAACTGCTCAAGCGGCTGGTCGCCCGGTTCGATATTGAGGTTGGCCATGCGGTCGATCGGCGCGCGGTTCCAGCCGCAGGCGCGACTGTTGGCGACGCCTTCCATCCCGGCACGATATTGCGACAGCGCACCGCCCAGCGGCCGCAGCAGCAAGCCATCGCGAATCAGGAATTGTTTGCTGGCCTTGCTGCCGTCGTCATCATGACCGTAGCTGGCCAGTTCTTCGGGAATGCCCGGATCGAAGGTCACGTTGAGCAGCTTAGAGCCGTATTGCAGGGTGCCGAAGTCGCTGGCCTTGACGAAACTGGTGCCGGCGTAATTGCGCTCGTCGCCGAGGATGCGGTCGAGTTCCAGCGGGTGACCGATGGATTCGTGGATCTGCAGCATCATCTGATCGGGCATCAACAGCAGGTCGCGCGGGCCTTGCGGGGTATTCGGCGCGAGCAGCAGTTGCAACGCTTGATCGGCGACTTGCGGGCCGGCGCCGATCAAACCGCAGCGGCTGATCACGTCAGCGCCGCCCTGTTGGCCGAAGTTCTCGCGGCCGAGGCTGCGGGTCTGGCTGTCGTTGCCGTCATAAGCGGTGACGTCGAGGCCTGGGTAAACGAAGCGCTGGGCCTGGCGCAATTCAGCCCCGGCGCTGCTCAGGTAGATCTGCTCGACGTGGGTAATGCCAATGCTCACCTGCCAATTCACCAGGCGCTCATCCTTTGGCACCGAGGCGGATTCCGCGCCGAGCAGCTCGAAACATTCGCTCAGGGACGGAAAGGCTTGTTCGAGATTGGGTGAGAAGTAATCAGCGCGGTCGCTGGACACCGGCTGATCACGCAGGTCGAGCAAAGCGTGCGGCTTGAGCCGGCGGGCTTGCAGTTCGGCGCGTTCAAGCGCGGCTTGCAGGCCTTGTTGCGAGAGGTCGTTGGTCGCCGCGTAGGCCTCAACGCCATTGACACGAACGGTGAGCATCGCGCCTTCGTCGCGGCTCAGGCTCGGCGGTTCGGCGACGTTCTTGCGTACCGACAGGTACTGGCCGGACTCGCGTACGTATCGCAGGGAAAAGAACTCAGCGCCCGTGCGCAAGGCAGCGAAGCGCTGCTTGAGCTGGGGGTGGAAATCGAACATTCGGGAACCTCCTTGTCAGGGGGAAGCGGTAGAGCAGCGGCGGGGAGGGGGTGAAACGGTTGCGCGAGGTCTAGAGTAGGCCTGCGTGGGGGTAGGATCAAGTGAAGAGGGGGTGTAGGAGGATTTACTGTGCAGCGGGGGAATTTGTGCTGAATCTGAGGGCCCCATCGCTGGCAAGCCAGGCTCCCACAGGTTTTTTGCTGAACACAATATGTGTGAACGACGCAAAACCCTGTGGGAGCTGGCTTGCCAGCGATTAGCCGTGACGCGGTGTTACGTCTTACTGAGCAGCCGGGGTGATATCACGCATCGGCTTGCCCTTCACCGGCGCATCGCCCGCGACATAGTAAGCAGCGGTGCTACGCGGCAGCGGCTGGCGGCCACGGATCTTGTCGGCGATTTTCTCGGCGATCATGATCGTCGGCGCGTTGAGGTTACCGGTGGTGATGATCGGCATGATCGAGGCATCGACCACACGCAGGCTCTGCATGCCGTGCACGCGACCTTCGCCATCCACTACGGCCATCTCGTCGGTGCCCATCTTGCACGAGCAGGACGGGTGGAACGCGGTTTCGGCGTGCTCGCGGATGAACTTGTCCAGCTGCTCATCGGTTTGCACTTCGATGCCCGGGCTGATTTCGCGACCGCGGAAAGCGTCGAGTGCCGGCTGCTGCATGATTTCACGGGTCAGGCGGATGCCGTCGCGGAATTCCTGCCAGTCCTGCTCGGTGGCCATGTAGTTGAACAGGATGCTCGGGTGCTGGCGCGGGTCTTTCGACTTGGCCTGAATGCGACCACGGCTTGGCGAACGCATGGAACCCATGTGCGCCTGGAAGCCGTGCTCTTTCACACCGTTGCTGCCGTTGTAGTTAATCGCCACCGGCAAGAAGTGGTACTGAATGTTCGGCCATTCGAATTCCGGACGCGAACGGATGAAACCGCCGGCTTCGAACTGGTTGCTGGCGCCGATACCGGTGCCGTTGAACAGCCACTCGGCACCGATGGCCGGCTGGTTGTACCAGAGCAGCGACGGGTACAGCGAAACTGGCTGGGTGCAAGCGTATTGCAGGTACAGCTCGAGGTGATCCTGCAGGTTTTCACCAACGCCCGGCAGATCGTGAACGACCGGGATGTCGAGCGACTTCAGCAGTTCGGCCGGGCCAACACCGGAGCGCTGCAGAATCTGCGGCGAAGCGATGGCGCCGGAGCACAGCAGGACTTCTTTGCGCGCTTTGACTTCAACACGCTCTTCAGCGTCGCCAACCAGGTAACGCACACCGACCGCACGCTTGCCTTCAAACAGAATCTTGTCGGTCAGGGCGTGAGTGACGATGGTCAGGGTCGAGCGCTTTTTCGCGGTGTCGAGGTAGCCACGGGCGGTGGAAGCACGACGGCCGTTTGGCGTCACGGTGCGGTCCATCGGGCCGAAACCTTCCTGCTGGTAACCGTTGAGGTCTTCGGTGCGTGGGTAACCGGCCTGTACGCCAGCTTCAACCATGGCGTGGAACAGCGGGTTGTTGCCCGCCTTCGGCGTGGTCACGCTGACCGGGCCTTCGCCACCGTGGTAGTCGTTCGGGCCGATGTCGCGGGTTTCGGCTTTGCGGAAGTACGGCAGGCAGTCGAGGTACGACCAGTTTTCCAGGCCTGGCAGTTTCGCCCAGCCGTCGTAGTCCATCGCGTTGCCGCGGATGTAGCACATGCCGTTGATCAGCGAGGAACCGCCGAGGCCTTTGCCGCGACCGCATTCCATCCGGCGGCCGTCCATGTGTGGCTCTGCGTCGGTTTCGTATGCCCAGTTGTAGCGACGACCTTGCAGCGGGAACGCCAGTGCAGCCGGCATTTGCGTGCGGAAGTCGAAACGGTAGTCAGGGCCGCCTGCTTCGAGCAGCAGAACGGTGACGCCGGCGTCTTCAGTCAGACGGGTCGCCAGGGTGTTACCGGCCGAGCCGGCACCGATGATGATGTAATCGAATTCTTGGGACATTGAATGCACCCTCTTTGATAGTGGTCAGGTCGGACCTTGACGAGTGCTGCGCACTCGAATCGCTGGCAAGCCAGCTCCCACAAGGATTGGCGGATACCACAGGTTTGGTGCATGACCCCAAACCTGTGGGAGCTGGCTTGCCAGCGAAGGCGGCCTCGCAGGCAATAAAGCGCTCGGGTCTTAGAACACCGAGACGTAATCGCCCAGCTCGACCTGTACCGATTTGATGCGGGTGAAGTTGTTCAGCGAGCTGATGCCGTTCTCACGGCCAACACCCGACTGCTTGTAACCGCCGACCGGCATTTTTGCGTCGGACTCGCCCCAGGCGTTGATCCAGCAGATACCGGCTTCCAGTTGATGAATCACGCGGTGGGCGCGGTTCAGGTCTTTGGTGACGATACCGGCGGCCAGGCCGAAGTCGGTATCGTTGGCGCGGCGGATCACTTCTTCTTCGGTCTCGTAGGAGAGGATCGCCATGACCGGGCCAAAGATTTCTTCACGGACGATGGTCATGTCGTCGGTGCAATCGGTGAACACGGTCGGTGCCACGAATGCGCCTTTGGCGAATTCGCCGTCGGTCAGACGGTCGCCGCCGCACAGCACGCGTGCGCCTTCTTCCTTACCCTTGGCGATGTAGCCGAGCACGCTTTCCATGTGCGCGAAGCTGACCAGCGGGCCGAAGTTGGTGTTTTCGTCTTCCGGGTTGCCAACGCGGATGCGCGCAACGCGTTCAACGATCTTGGCTTCGAAAGCGGCTTTCAGGTGCGCCGGTACGAACACGCGAGTGCCGTTGGTGCAGACCTGACCGGAGCTGTAGAAGTTGGCCATCATGGCGGTGTCGGCAGCGCGATCGAGATCGGCGTCGTCGCAGATGATCAGCGGGGACTTGCCGCCCAGTTCCATGGTCACGTCTTTCAGCGACGAAGCCGAAGCGCTGGCCATTACTTTCTTGCCAGTGTCGGTGCCGCCAGTGAAGGAGATTTTTTCGATGCGCGGGTGCTCGGTCAGCCAGGTGCCGACTTCGCGGCCGCTGCCGGTCAGTACGTTGAACACGCCGTTTGGCAGGCCGGCTTCGGTGAAGATCTCGGCCAGTTTCAGGGTGGTCAGCGAGGTGACTTCGCTCGGTTTGAAGATCATCGCGTTACCGGCAGCCAAGGCTGGCGCGGATTTCCACAGGGCGATCTGGATCGGGTAGTTCCACGCGCCGATGCCGGCAACCACGCCCAACGGCTCGCGACGGGTGTAGACGAAGGAAGTGTCACGCAGCGGGATCTGCTCGCCTTCGATCGCTGGCACCAGGCCTGCGTAGTATTCCAGCACGTCAGCGCCGGTAACGATGTCGACATACTTGGTTTCGGAGAAGGATTTACCGGTGTCCAGGGTTTCCAGCGCAGCCAGTTCATCGTTGCGCTCGCGCAGGATGTCGACGGCGCGACGCAGGATGCGCGAACGCTCCATGGCGGTCATCGCGGCCCAGATTTTCTGGCCCTTTTCAGCGGCGACTACAGCGCGCTCGACGTCTTCCTTGGTCGCACGTTGCACCTGGGCGAGGACTTCACCGTTAGCCGGGTTGATGGCTTCGAAGGTGGCATCGCTGCCAGCGTCAGAGTACGCGCCATCGATGTAAAGTTTTTGCAGTTCGAAACGGGCCATAGTGTCCTCGCAAGTGCATTGGTGGTTGGCGTTGACCACCGCGGTGAGGCTGCGGTGGCAGTGAGGGGCCGAGCGTTTTCTGTGTGCTCTAGCTCACCTTCTTGGCCAATTGGAAATCCATGTATTCGTAAGCGATCTGTTGCGCCTGCGCCGTGTCGAAAGCGTCTCCCGACAAAGCGCCGCGCAACCACAAGCCGTCAATCAACGCTGCCAGTCCCCGCGCTGCGCTGCGCGCATCTTCGAGCGGCAACACACGGCGGAACTCGCAGCACAGGTTGGAATACAGACGGTGATCGTTGATCCGCTGCAACCTGTGCAAAGACGGCTGGTGCATGCTGGTGGCCCAGAAGGCCAGCCAGGTTTTCATTGCCGGGCCATTGACCTGGCTGGCGTCGAAGTTGCCTTCGATGATCACCTGCAGATGCGCCCGTGGGCTGTCATCTGCCAGCGCCTGACGGCGCGCGGTGACGCTCTCGCTGAGGGCGGTCATCAGATACCGCATCGTGGCGGCAATCAGGCCGTTCTTGTCCTGAAAGTAATGACTGATGATGCCATTCGAGACACCGGCCAAACGGGCGATCAGCGCAATGCTGGCGTCCCCCATTCCGACCTGATCGACCGCCTGCAAAGTGGCTTCGATCAGTTGTTGGCGGCGGATGGGTTGCATACCGACCTTGGGCATCTTGCACATCTCCTTAGGCCTTCCGAGCGGCGAATCACGCCTATCGGATTGAGGGCCAGTCTATTTTGTTTTGATTGAACGTTCAATCAACAAAGAATAAGATCTGCGACAAATCGTCGCTGCCTACAGATTTTTCCTACGTGTAAGTGGCGATAAAACCGACATCCGAAAATGCTCGAAACCTGTATGGGGCATGGCGCGGTTCGCGATTCGATGGACGTGTTGAAAGGGCAAGACGCTCAGGGCCAGGTTTCGGATGAACGTCCGTCCACCTTCGGCCACGAAAGCGATTCGCAGCGCCATTTCGGCAGGTTTGGGCTTTTTTCGGGGTGTCTTTATATCACCCGCCGGTCGGCTGCCAACTAACCGATTGGTCGGGTTCCGTGTTGCCTTGTGTTCTTCTCTCGCACTGCCTGGAGCATTTGTGCCATGAGTTCTGCCTCGCTTATAAAGACCCCGCCCGAGAAGGTGACGGTCAACGGTTGGGTGTTTTACACCTCTACCGCGCTGATTCTGTTGTTGACCGCCATTCTGATTATCGCCCCGCAAGAGGCCGGCAGACTGTTGGGTATCGCTCAGGCCTGGTTGTCGCGCAGCTTCGGCTGGTACTACATGGTGGTGATTGCCGCCTACCTGGTATTCGTCGTGGGCCTGGCGTTTTCCTCGTACGGCAAACTCAAACTGGGCAGCAAGGATGACACCCCGGATTTCAGTTACGGCGCCTGGGCCGGGATGCTGTTCTCGTCGGGTATCGGTATTTCGCTGCTGTACTTCGGCGCGTCCGAGCCACTGGATCACTACTTCAATCCGCCGGAAGGCGCCTCGGCCAGCAACATGGCCGCGCGTCAGGCGGTGCAACTGACGTTCCTGCACTGGGGCCTGCACGGCTGGGCGATCTACGCACTGGTCGGCCTGGCCGTGGCGTACTTCGCTTACCGTCATAACCAGCCGCTGGCACTGCGCTCGGCGCTGTATCCGCTGGTGGGCGAGCGTTGGGTCAAGGGCGCGGCCGGTCACGCGGTGGACGGCTTCGGCATGTTCGTGACCCTGCTGGGTCTGGTGACGAACCTGGGGATTGGTTCGCTGCAAGTGTCGTCGGGCCTGGAAAACCTGTTCGGCATGGAGCACAGCAACACTAACCTGCTGATCGTGATCATTGTGATGAGCACCGTGGCGACTATCGCTGCCGTGTCCGGCGTGGAAAACGGCATCCGCCGTCTGTCCAACCTGAACATCGTACTGTTCAGTGGTCTGTTGATTTTCGTGCTGTTGTTTGGCCCGACGTTGCACCTGCTCAACGGCTTCGTGCAGAACATCGGTGATTACCTCAATGGCATCGTGCTGAAAACCTTCGACCTGTATGTGTACGAAGGCGACAACGCCAAGTCCGAGCGCTGGATGGGCCTGTGGACCCTGTTCTACTGGGCGTGGTGGATTTCCTGGGCACCATTCGTTGGCATGTTCATCGCGCGTATTTCCCGTGGTCGTACCGTGCGTGAACTGGTGGCTGGCGTGCTGTTGATTCCGCTGGGCTTCACCTTGGCCTGGCTGTCGATCTTCGGTAACTCGGCACTGGACCTGGTGATGAACCACGGCGCGGTGGAGCTCGGCAAGACGGCGCTGGAACAGCCGTCGATGGCGATCTATCAATTGCTTGAGCACTACCCGGCGTCGAAAGTCGTCATCGGTGTGTCGATCTTTGTCGGTTTCGTGCTGTTCCTGACCCCGGCCGACTCCGGCGCGGTGATGATGGCGAATCTGTCCTGCAAGGGCGGCAACGTCGATGAAGATGCGCCGCACTGGCTGCGGATTTTCTGGTCGGTGGTGATCACCCTGGTGACCATCGGTCTGTTGTTTGCCGGTAACTTCGAAGCCATGCAAACCATGGTGGTGCTGGCCGGTCTGCCGTTCTCGGTGGTGCTGGTGTTCTTCATGTTCGGCCTGCACAAGGCGATGCGCCAGGACGTGCAGATCGAACAGGAGCAAGCGCAACTGGCGGAGCGCGGTCGTCGTGGTTTCAGCGAGCGATTGACGCAACTGGATCTGCAGCCGAGCCAATCGGTGGTGCAGCGTTTCATGGACAAGCAGGTCAGTCCGGCGCTGGAAGATGCCACCGCGCAGATGCGTGCACAAGGTCTGGAAGTGCAGACGCTGCTGGGTAAATCCAAGCGTTGCATGGGCGTGCGCGTCGAGATGGAAGAGGGCAACCCTTTCGTCTACGAAGTCAGCCTGGACGGCTATCTGGCGACCCCGACCGAATCGGCGCAGTCCGATGAAGCGCGCCAGCGTTACTACCGTGCCGAAGTGTATTTGCACAACGGCAGCCAGGATTACGACCTGATGGGCTTCACGCAGGATCAGATCACGCGGGATGTGCTCGATCAGTTTGAAAGCCATCGGCAGCTCCTTGGCCGGGTGTATAGCTAAAGTCAAAAGCTTGCCCTCACCCCAACCCTCTCCCGGAGGGAGAGGGAGCTGACCGAGGTGTCTTGCGCTATACATCGACCTGAAAGATCGAGTCGATTATGGATTCGGTGAAGCAAGATCAGGTCGGTGTAAATCTGCAGCATCCCCCGGTCAGTCCCCTCTCCCTCTGGGAGAGGGCTAGGGTGAGGGGCTTTTTTCCTGACCCAATAAAAAAGGGATCGCTCACCGCGATCCCTTTTTTTATCCCGCCTTAACCGAGGTTCTTGCCCAGCAACGCGTGATACAACTCGCTGTCGCCCAAGATCCCCACCACATGATTGTTATCGTGCAGCACCAGCTTGTTGCCGGTCTGATAACGAATCTGCAACGCATCGCGCATGCCGATGTTCGAATCCACAAGCGTCGGCTTGCGCTCCAGCCCCTCAACCGCTTGCCCCGGCGCCCAGTTCTGCAGGTTCAGCACCGAACCATTTTGCCGTGCGCCTTTGATGGTGTTGCCTTCGGCCAGGTCCAGCCACGAATCGCCGCCCGGGTCGAGACACACCGAACCGTTGATGCGTTTGCACTTGTCCAGTGTGCGCATCAGGCTGCGACCGCAAAGCACGTTGAGCGGATTGGTGTGCGCCACGAACGTACGCACATAGTCGTCCGCCGGGTTCAGCACGATCTCTTCCGGCACGCTGTACTGGATGATCCGGCCGTCCTTCATGATCGCGATGCGGCTGCCCAATTTGAGCGCTTCATCGAGGTCGTGGCTCACAAACACAATGGTCTTGTTCAGCTTGCGTTGCAGTTCCAGCAGTTCATCCTGCAGGCCCTGACGGATCAGCGGGTCGAGGGCCGAGAATGGTTCGTCCATCAATAGAATGTCGGCGTCCATCGCCAGCGCCCGGGCCAGACCGACACGCTGCTGCATGCCGCCGGAGAGTTCGTCAGGCTTCTTGTTGCGCCATTGCGTCAGGCCGACCAGTTCGAGTTTTTCATCGACGAGTTTCTTGCGTTCCTTCTCCGGGCGACCCTGCATTTCCAGACCGAAACTGATGTTCTCGCGCACCGTCAGCCACGGCATCAGGGCGAACTTCTGAAAGACCATGGCGATGCGTTGGGTGCGCATCATTTTCAGCTCGGCCGGGGTGCAGGAGGCGATGTCGATCTGTTTGCCTTCATGCTCGACGAACAGCTTGCCACGGCTCACGGTGTTGAGGCCGTTGATGCAGCGCAGCAGGCTCGACTTGCCCGAACCGGACAGGCCCATCAACACGCAGATTTCGCCTTTGTTGATATCCAGCGTGGCTTTTTCCACGCCGACGATCTGTCCGGTTTTCTTCAGGATCTCGTTGCGGGTCATGCCCTGATCCAGCAGCTTGAGCGCCTCGCGTGGATCCTTGGAGAAGATTACGTCGACGTCTTCGAAGCGAATTATGCTCATGCGTCACCCCCTACTTTAGCGTCGGGTTGTTTGCAGATACGGTCGAGCATGATCGCCAGCAGTACGATCGCCAGGCCCGCTTTATCAGGCCTGGACGGCTGCGAATCAGGCCGTCGTCGCGTTCTTGCGTGGCGACGTGGCTGACGGTCTGGCGGAAATCGAGTCCATGCTG
>NZ_JBITSX010000049.1:0-50875 GCF_044541255.1 Pseudomonas sp. NPDC085632
AGCCAGACCCGACGCCCGCACCGCTCGCCACGAGCGGCGAGAGCGGCGGTTCGGCTGAAGACGAACCGGCTGCCTACATCAAGGCACACGTGACCACGCCGGTTGTTTCCTACATCGCTGGTGTGACTGCTCCTCCGGGCAAGCGCATGGGCCATGCTGGCGCAATCATCTCTGGCGGCAAAGGCACTGCAGACGAGAAATTCGCTGCGCTGCAAGACGCAGGCGTAAAAACCGTGCGTTCGCTGGCAGACATCGGCAAGGCCCTGGCCGAGCTGACTGGTTGGGCTGTCAAGTAAGCCTCGCGCTTAGCTGACGCTTTACCAGACAAAGGCCACCTTCGGGTGGCCTTTGTCGTTTCTGGCATTCGCTGATTTATAGGCTTTCGCCCAATTACATGCAAAAACGCGACACGGAAACGTCGCGTATCGGATAGTTCGCCCTCTAACAGTGCGTTTGTAAGTCAAATTCGTTAGGCTAGCAGCCATTTTTGCGTCTGCCGCCCACAAGGCATGCAACGCGCTTTAAGGGTCAGTCCCATACGGATCGACAGCATTTCCCTAATTACACAGGGCAATCCCCCTCTAAATTCCGATTCAGTAGTGTGGTATTACCTTAATGAAAGTTTTGAAAGGTCAGGACATCCTGGCACTTGGTTTTATGACGTTTGCCCTGTTCGTCGGGGCTGGCAACATTATTTTCCCGCCGATCGTTGGCTTGCAGGCCGGACCTCACGTCTGGATGGCCGCGTTGGGCTTCCTGATCACCGCAGTGGGTCTGCCGGTGATTACCGTCGTTGCACTGGCCAAGGTCGGTGGGGCGATGGATGCGCTGAGCAGCCCGATCGGCAAGATCGCCGGCGGCATTCTGGCTGCGGCTTGCTATCTGGCGGTCGGCCCGTTGTTCGCCACCCCGCGTACCGCGACCGTTTCGTTTGAAGTGGGTCTGGCGCCGCTGACCGGCGAGAGCCCGTTGGCACTGTTCCTCTACAGTTCGGTGTACTTCCTGCTGGTGTTCTTCATCTCGCTCTACCCTGGGCGTTTGCTGGACACGGTTGGCCGTTTTCTCGCGCCGTTGAAGATCATCGCGCTGGCGGTGCTGGGTATCGCTGCATTCGCCTTGCCGGCGGGTGACATCGGCCACGGCACGCCAGAGTACGTCGCCGCGCCGTTCTCCCAAGGCTTCATCAATGGTTACCTGACCATGGATACCCTCGGGGCGCTGGTGTTCGGCATTGTCATCGTTAACGCGATCCGCTCCCGTGGCGTCGAGTCGCCGGCGCTGATCACCCGTTACGCGATCATCGCTGGCCTGATTGCCGGTGTCGGTCTGGCGCTGGTGTATGTCAGCCTGTTTCGCCTCGGTTCCGGTAGCCACGAAGTAGCAGCGGGCGCGACCAATGGCGCAGCGGTATTGCACGCGTATGTGCAACACACCTTCGGTTCGCTGGGTAGCGGTTTCCTTGCAGTGCTGATCTCGCTGGCGTGTCTGGTAACGGCGGTGGGTCTGACCTGCGCCTGTGCCGAATACTTCAGCCGTGTGCTGCCACTGTCCTACAAAACCCTGGTGATCATTCTCGCAGCGTTCTCGCTGCTGGTATCGAACCTGGGCCTGACCAAGCTGATTGCCTTCTCGATTCCGGTACTGACCGCGATCTATCCGCCGTGCATCGTGTTGGTGGCACTGAGCTTCTGTAAAGACTTCTGGCATGAACACGGCCGTATCCTCGGTCCGGTGATGCTGGTGTCGTTCATCTTCGGCACCATCGACGCGTTGAAAGGTGCCGGTCTGGCCGGCTGGATGCCATCGCAGTTGTCCCACCTGCCGCTGAGTGAGCAGGGTCTGGCATGGCTGGTGCCGTGCGTGATGACGCTGGTGGTTGCGGTTGTTTGTGATCGCATGCTGGGTAAACGCAGCGAAGCGGTTGCCTGATGTTGCGTGACCCGCCATAAGCGGGTCTTCAACGCTTAAACAGAAATGCCCCGTATCAATCGATACGGGGCATTTTTTATGCGCGTCAGGCAGTGTCTTTTTCCCTGAACCAACGTCGAAGCACTGCATCGCTTTTATGTCCTACAGGTCATGTATTTACATTTCACAGGAAAACGAATGTCGTTCATCCAAGCCAACCTGATCCACCTGCTCGCTGCCGTCTGGTTTGTCATCTGCTGGGGCGGGTACACCCGTTATGCTGGCTGGAAGGCCCGCGACACCGCGTGCCTGGCCAGCGTCCTGCATCTGTACCGCGAAGACTGGATGCGCCGCATGTTGCTGCGTGACAACCGCATCGCCGACGCCAGTGTGATCGGTAACCTTGAGCGCAACGCCTCGTTTTTCGCCTCCAGCACTCTGATTATTCTCGCCGGCATTCTCACCGTACTTGGCGCGTCAGAGCGCGCGGTGTCATTGTTGGCGGATATTCCGATGGTGCAACAGGCATCGCAGGGCATGTCGGAAATCAAGTTGCTGTGTCTGGCGATGGTGTTTGTTTATGCGTTTTTCACCTTCAGTTGGTGCATGCGCCAGTACAACTTTGCCGCCGTACTGGTGGGATCGGCGCCAATGATCGGTGAGCGGCAAGTTTCCGAGCAGGAGCGTAAAGCCTTCGCGTTGCGGGCGGCGCGAGTGATTTCGATGGCCGCCAACCAGTTCAACTTCGGCTTGCGTTCCTATTACTTCGGCATGAGCATGCTGGCGTGGTTCGTCAGTCCGTGGCTGTTTATGCTGATGAGCGCCGGCGTGGTCGTGGTCCTGTATCGCCGCGAGTTTCATTCCGACGTTCTCGACGTCATGGTCTATACCCCTACAGAAGCCCCCATTCCCGAGACAAATAAAGAGGTCGCTTGATGAGTATTCCGTTCTGGTGTGTGTTTATCAGTGCGCTATTGATTTATATCGCGCGTATGCCAGTGGGCAAGGCGATGAAAGAGCAGGGTGGTTACAACAATCACCTGCCGCGCCAGCAACAGGCGCAACTGACCGGGTATGGCGCGAGGGCGCTGGCGGCACATCAGAACAGTATCGAAGCATTCATTTTGTTCGCAGTCGGTGTGCTGATGGCGCACACCACGCAAACGGCGGGCTGGCTGATCGATACATTGGCGATCATCTTTGTGATCGCGCGAATCCTTTACTTGTGGTTCTACCTGGCCGATCTGCCCAAGCTGCGCAGTCTGGTCTGGCTAGTTGGCTTAGTCAGCTCGCTGTTGCTGATGATTAGTCCGACTTTTAGAACGGTCTTGCTGTAAGTCTCTTCGGCCGCTAAATGACAGGCAAAAGAAAACCCGCACTTGGCGGGTTTTCTTTTTTCTGCAGCAAAAAGCGAATTATTGCTTTTTGGCAGCTTCTTCTTGAGCAGCGGCGTTCGATTCAGCCTGAGCTTTGGCAGCTTCGGCGTTTTCTTTCGCAGCGTCGTTCACTTTATCCTGAGCTTTGTTCATGTCTTGCTGAGCTTGTTCAGCATGTTGGTTAGCATCTTGAGCTTTGTCCTCGGATTTTTTATCGCAGGCAGCGAGACCGAGGGAAGCGGTCAACATCAAGGCAATAGCTAAAGTCTTACGCATGGGGTGTTTCTCCTTATGGAAAATAACTACTGGCCTTAAGAGCTTGGCGCCGAGGGTTAAGTTCCTCATTTCTTTCAGATATATAAGTTTGTTTTCAAGCGGAACTTTTGCTGTATTGCTTACTACTGGCAAAAGGCTCTAACGAGAGTAATTATCAAATGGCCGAAAACCCCGTTTTTGAGCGCGCGACGCGGTTTCTCTCCGCGCTGCGACACTGTCAGGTACTCGGATTGCGCGTGCACAGCGCGTCCAGCGAAGGGCTGACGGTGATCCTTCCTTACAGCACCAAAATCGTCGGTAATCCACAGACCGGCGTGATCCACGGCGGCGCAATTACTTCGTTGATGGACACCGCCTGCGGAATGTCCACCCTGTGCGTTTTGCCGGAATTCGAGGTCTGCCCGACGCTCGACCTGCGCATCGACTACATGCATGCCGCCGAACCCAATAAAGATGTGTATGGCTTCGCTCAGTGCTACCGGGTGACCACCGACGTGATCTTCGCTCGCGGTTTCGCCTATCAGGACGATCCCGAGCAGCCGATCGCCCATGTGGTCGGTACGTTCATGCGCATGGGCAAGGGCCTCAAAGGCACCAAAGGCTTTGGCGGCGTAATCAAGGGAGAAGGGCAATGAGCGATGACCTCAAACAGCAATTGCTCAAGGCTCACGCGCAGGGCGATTATGCGCCGCTGCTGCAGTTGATCCCCTACGCCGGGCTGATTGGCATCGAGTGTTCGCGAGTCGGCGATGAACTGCTGTTCAAGCTGCCGGCGAACAAAGACAACATTGGTAACCCTTTATTGCCAGCGATCCACGGCGGAGTGATTGCCGGCTTCATGGAGCTGGCAGCGGCCCTGCATCTGTTGATCTTCACCGGTGCACCGGGGGTGCCGAAGATTATCGACTTCTCCCTCGATTACCTGCGCGCCGGGCAGTTTCGCGACACCTGGGCCAAATGTCAGGTGTGTCGCCAGGGTCGGCGGGTGGCCAACGTCGCCATCACCGCCTGGCAAAGTACCGAAAGTGAACCGATTGCCACCGCGCGTGCGCACTTCAAAATCGATGAGCCCTTGAAATCCTGAACAGCGCCCCAAACTCACAAGACAACCCGCCGCCGACCATTTCGGGTCGCGGCCACTGCCATCTGATTGGAGTTTGATGACCATGAGTGTGGAAACTCAAAAGGAAACCCTGGGCTTCCAGACCGAGGTAAAGCAGCTGCTGCACCTCATGATCCATTCGCTGTATTCCAACAAGGAAATTTTCCTTCGCGAATTGATCTCGAACGCCTCTGACGCTGTCGACAAGCTGCGCTTCGAAGCCCTGGCCAAGCCAGAATTGCTCGAAGGTGGCGCTGATCTGAAAATCCGTGTGAGCTTCGACAAGGACGCCAAGACCGTCACCCTCGAAGACAACGGTATCGGCATGAACCGTGACGATGTGATTGCCCATCTGGGGACCATCGCCAAATCGGGCACCGCCGATTTCATGAAAAACCTCTCGGGCGATCAGAAAAAAGATTCGCACCTGATCGGTCAATTCGGTGTGGGCTTCTACTCCGCCTTCATCGTCGCTGACCAGGTTGACGTGTACTCTCGTCGCGCCGGCACCCCAGCCAGCGAAGGCGTGCACTGGTCGTCGAAAGGCGAGGGCGAGTTCGAAGTTGCGAACATCGACAAACCAGAACGCGGCACCCGCATCGTTCTGCACCTGAAAGCTGCAGAAGACGAGTTCGCTGATGGCTGGCGTCTGCGCAACATCATCAAGAAGTACTCCGACCACATCGCTTTGCCGATCGAGCTGCCGAAAGAAGCTGCTGTAGCTGAAGGCGAAGAGGCACCAGCCGTTGAATGGGAAACCGTCAACCGCGCCAGCGCCCTGTGGACTCGCCCTCGCACTGAAGTGAAGGACGAGGAATATCAGGAGTTCTACAAGCACATCGCCCACGACTTTGAAAACCCGCTGGCCTGGAGCCACAACAAAGTCGAAGGCAAGCTCGAGTACAGCTCGCTGCTGTACGTGCCGGCCCGCGCACCGTTCGACCTGTACCAGCGTGAAGCGCCGAAAGGCCTGAAGCTGTACGTGCAACGCGTGTTCGTCATGGATCAGGCCGAGTCGTTCCTGCCGTTGTACCTGCGCTTCATCAAAGGCGTGGTCGACTCCAACGACCTGTCGCTGAACGTGTCGCGTGAAATTCTGCAGAAAGACCCGATCATCGATTCGATGAAAACCGCGCTGACCAAGCGCGTGCTCGACATGCTGGAAAAACTGGCGAAAAACGAGCCTGAGCAATACAAAGGTTTCTGGAAGAACTTCGGTCAGGTCATGAAAGAAGGCCCGGCAGAAGACTTCGCCAACAAAGAGAAAATTGCCGGTCTGCTGCGTTTTGCATCGACCAATGGCGACGACGGCGAGCAGATCGTCGGTCTGGCCGACTACCTGGCACGCGCCAAGGAAGGTCAGGACAAGATTTACTACCTCACCGGCGAAACCTACGCGCAGGTCAAGAACAGCCCGCACCTGGAAGTCTTCCGCAAGAAAGGCATCGAAGTGCTGCTGCTGACCGATCGCATCGACGAGTGGCTGATGAGCTACCTCAGCGAGTTCGACGGCAAGAGCTTTGTCGACGTGGCACGCGGTGACCTCGATCTGGGCAACCTGGACTCGGAAGAGGACAAGAAAGCCGCAGAAGAAGTCGCCAAGTCCAAAGAAGGTCTGGTTGAGCGTCTGAAAGCCGCACTGGGCGATTCCGTGGCTGAAGTCCGCGTATCGCATCGTCTGACCGACTCGCCGGCCATCCTGGCCATCGGCGAGCAGGATCTGGGTCTGCAAATGCGTCAGATCCTCGAAGCCAGCGGGCAGAAAGTGCCGGATTCGAAGCCGATCTTCGAATTCAACCCGAGCCACCCGCTGATCGAGAAACTCGACGGCGAGCAGAGCGAAGAGCGTTTTGGCGACCTGTCGCACATCCTCTTCGATCAGGCAGCCCTGGCTGCCGGCGACAGCTTGAAGGATCCGGCCGCGTATGTGCGCCGTCTGAACAAGCTGCTGGTTGAACTGTCGGTTTAACCAAGTTGCAGAAAAACCCGCTTCGGCGGGTTTTTTCATTCTGGTGTTTAACAAATCAGGAGTCAGAAATGAGCCAAGTCACTGTACGTTCCGTGGTCTATCAGATTGACGGCCAACCTTATGAAGGTCGTCTGGCGTTCGACGCCGAACACAAAGGCGCGCGTCCGGGTTTGTTGATGGCGCCGAACTGGATGGGCGTCAGCGCCGGTGCCGAAGAAATCGCCAAATCGGTGGCAGCCAAGGGCTACGTGGTGTTGATTGCTGACGTTTATGGTCAGGCCGTACGTCCACAGAATGCTGATCAGGCTGGCGCGGCGATGATGCCATTGAAGGATGATCGTGCGTTACTGCGCAAGCGTATGCAGGCGGCGTTCGAGCAGTTGCAGAAGCAGGGCGAAGCGGCGGTTGATACCTCGAAACTGGCGGTGTTCGGTTTCTGCTTTGGCGGTTGCTGTGCGCTGGATCTGGCTCGTACCGGTGCGCCAGTGAAGGCGGCGGTGTCGTTCCATGGCACGCTGGATTCGCCGAACCCGGCGGATGCGCAGAACATCAAAGGCTCGGTGTTGGTGTTGCATGGTGCTTCCGATCCTTTGGTGCCGAAAGAGCAGCTGCCGGCGTTTGAAGACGAGATGAACGCGGCGAATGTCGATTGGCAGTTGCTGAGCTACGGCGGTGCGGTGCACTCGTTTACTGATCCGCATGCGAATGTGCCGGGCAAGATGATGTATGACGCGAAGACCGCCAAGCGCGCGTTCAAGTCGATGCATGATTTGCTGGATGAAGTGTTCAAGGGCTGAAGCCTGAAAAGCAAAAGCCCCTCACCCTAGCCCTCTCCCAAAGGGAGAGGGGACTGATTGGGGGGATGCTGAAGGACTACGCCGACCTGAAAGTGTCTTGGTGAATCCATAATCGCCAAGATTTTTCAGGTCGATGTATGACGCAAGACACCTCGGTCGGCTCCCTCTCCCTCCTGGAGAGGGCTGGGGTGAGGGTAAAGGCTTAACGAGGTAATTCAATCCGCTCAACTTCCCCCGGCACCGTCGGCCAGTCCCCGGCCGTCCATTTACGCCGTGCCTCATCAATCGCCGCCGGATCGCTCGCAACAAAATTCCAGTTGATTCGCCGAGGCCCGTCCAGTGCTGCGCCACCGAACACCACCGCGTGCACATCACTTTCGGCAAACAGACTCATCTCTTCGCCAGCTGGCAATACCACCAGCGCGTGCGGCTCAATCGCTTCGCCATTCAACTGCGCATCCCCACTCAACACGTACACCGCCCGCTCTTCATGCTCGGTCGGAATCAACAGGGTGGTCGCCGTTTGCATCTTCACTTCGGCATATAACGTAGGAGAAAGCACCGGCACCGGCGATTCCAGGCAAAAGCCTGACCCGGCAATCATGCGAATCTGTACGCCAAGGTTATCGCTGACCGGTAAGGTCGCCGCCGGGTGATGGCTGTAGTGCCCCGGGCCTTGCTCATGATCCTTGGGCGACGCCAGCCAGATCTGCAAGCCGTGCATCGTAAAGCTCTGGTCCCACAACGGCTCAGGCGTGCGTTCAACGTGTGCAATCGCGCTGCCGGCGGTCATCCAGCTGACATCGCCGGCACTGACCACCTGATCGGAGCCAAGGCTGTCCTTATGCTGGATCTGTCCTTCAAACAAATACGTCAACGTAGACAGACCGATGTGCGGGTGCTGTCGGATGTTCATGCCTTTGCCTGTCGGATAAACCGTCTCGAGCATGTGATCAAAAAACACGAAAGGCCCGACGCTGCGGCATTTGGCTGACGGCAGCGGGCGCAGAATCGGCTGGCCTTCGACGTCTTCGGCGCGCGGGCGGATGATCAGAGGTTGCGTGTCCATGGTGCATTCCAGGCTGAGCGGGTGATGCCAGAAGCATAACCCGCCGCTGGCATCAGGAGGGTTACTGGCTGTCGAAGCCTTGCGGGGCGTGGGTTTCGATCGTCACGTCGCTGGTGGTCATCAATTTGTGAATCGGGCAGCGATCGGCGACACGCAGCAATTCCTCGCGCTGGGCGTCGGTCAGTACGCCTTTAAGGGTGAGCGTGACGTGCAGGACGTATTTGCCTTTCTGCTCTTCGCTGTTGTCGCGTTTGACGTCGACCCCGACGCCGGTCAGCGGGATGTCTTTCTTCTTCGCGTACATCTTCAGGGTCAGGGCCTTGCAGGCGCCGAGGGCTGCGTCGAAGTAATCGTGCGGCTCGGGTGCCGAGCCTTCGCCGCCGGCCGACTTCGGCACATCGGCAAACAGTTCGTGGTCATCAATCTGTACGGTGTGACGAAAACCTTCAGCGGAGACGGTATTGACGGTAACGGTCATGGGAACCTCACTGGCAGTAGGAAAAGTCGTTCGATCAAAAAAGACCTTGCAGTTATAGAGCATTCCCACCGGCACGCGTTCCACTTTCCTGCGGGATGAACCCTTGTCGTCAGGGCGAGGTCTAGGCTATGCCTACTTGCCGGAGATTACTTGTGTCCCTGTATCGTTTGAGTCTTGCCTGCCTTCTGCTGCTTGCCGGCAACGTCAGCGCCCGCGAATACGCCTACAGCGATGCGCACCTGCATTACGTGGATTTTTTTCAGGAAAGCGCAGGTATGGCGAAACTGCTGACGGCGATGAAGGACGGCTCCGTCGAGCATGTGATGATTTCCGGAATTCCCGTGGCGAAAAAATGGCACGAAGACGAACCCAAGCGTCCGCGTTATTACGCCGGGGATGACGCCGATGCCTATTGGTACAGCGCAACCGACGTGATCGTTGCCGATGCGGTGCAAAAGCTGTCAGCCGAGCAGCGCCCGTACTTTCATCCCTTCCTCTCGGGCTTCAACCCCAACGACAAGAACTCCGCCGCGCACATCCAGCGCATGCTCGAACTGTATCCGGGGCTGTGGCAGGGCATTGGCGAGGTGTTCACTCGGCATGATGACCTCACGGCGCTGACGTCCGGCGACACGCCGCGCGCCAACAACGAGGCGATGACCAAGATCTACCATTTGGCCGCCGAGAACGATCTACCGGTAATGCTGCATTCCAACATCACCTCCAAGCGTGAGAAAAATCCGCTGTACTTGAAGGAAATCGAAGAGCCGCTGCGTAATCACCCGCACACGCGATTCATCTGGGCGCACGCCGGGACCAGCGCTGAAATCCATCGCCATCAAACGCAGCTGAAGTTCCTGCTGCCAACCCTGACGCGCATGCTTGAGGCGTATCCGAATCTGTTCATCGATCTGTCATGGAGCATGCTCACGCCGTATTTGCTGGATGAACAGGGCAAGCCGCGCCCGGAATGGTTGGCACTGGTCGAGAAATACCCCGAGCGCTTCATGCTCGGCTCCGACGTGGTAGGGCGTTTCAACAAGCTCGGTGAGGAAATGCACAGTTTTAAACCGTTCCTTGATGCGCTGCCCGAAGGTGTTGCTAGAAAAGTCGCCAGAGATAACTTCCTAGCGATCTTGCCGCGAACGGAGCTCAAGTCCGGCAAAACCACGCTGAATCGTTAATGCCGACGGTTCGGAGTATTAAGGCCTTTTGATATCACGTTTTGGTCTTACGCAAATTTTCACCGGGCCGATACCTTCTTAAGCAACCAGCTGCAGGGTTGATGCAGCGCTTTTGGAAGGAACCAGAGCAATGAGTATCCGTAGTCTCAATATTGCCCCGCGCGCCAGCGTGGGTTTTGGGCTGTTGGCGCTGATGGTGTTTGCCCTCGGGGCGTTCGCTTTGCTGCAGATGTCGAACATGCGCGCGCAGTCCGACGAGGTCGACAACAATTGGCTGCCCAGCGTGATGGCTGTCGGCGAGATGAGTCAGGACATGCTGCGCCTGCGCGCGCTGACCATGCGCCTGTTGCTCAATCGCGATCCACAGGCGCTGGAGCAGAATGTCGTCAAACTCAATGAGCTGCGTGGGGTGCTGAGTGAGGCTCAGCAGCGTTACGACGTGCTGATCGTGCTGCCCGAAGAGCGCAAGCTGTTTGATCGCTTCAAGGTTGCCGAGCACCAGTATCTGGAGTTTCAGGCGCAGGTCATGCAGTTGTCTGCGCAGAATCGCGTGGAAGAGGCTGCGACCATCCTCAACGGCCAGATGAGTCCGCTGGCCGACGAAATCGCAGTGCTGCTGCGCGAGCTGGTCGAACTGAATAAACACAACGCCAATCTCGCCACTGAAGCGGCGCGACTGGTGTTTATCAATTCGCGGGTGTGGGTCGGGGTGATGATCGGCGTGACCGCGCTGATTACCATCGGCCTGGCCCTGCTGTTGACCCGCAGCATCGTGCTGCCCCTGGCGCAGTCATTGGGCGTGGCCGAAGTGGTCGCCGGTGGCGATCTGACGGGTGATATCAGCATCAGTGGCAAGGACGAACCGGCGCGCTTGTTACAGGCGCTCAAGAGCATGCAGCACAACCTGCGCGACACGATCCGGCAAATATCCGAGTCTTCCAGCCAATTGGCCTCGGCGTCGGAGGAGCTGAGTTGCGTCACGGAAGACGCCACGCGCGGGCTGCATCAGCAGAGTCTGGAAATCGAGCAAGCGGCTACAGCGGTTAATCAGATGACCGCAGCGGTGGAGGAGGTGGCAAGCAATGCCGTGGCCACGTCCGAGGCCTCTCGTGAATCCGACCGCATTGCCCAGCATGGCCGCGAACAGGTGCATCAAACGGTGTTGTCCATCGAATCGCTGGCCGATGACGTAACGGCCAATGCAAGCCAGGTGGAGGATCTGGCGCAAAAGGTCTACAGCATCAGCAAAGTCCTGGAGGTGATTCGTTCGATTGCCGAGCAGACCAATCTTTTGGCGCTGAATGCTGCGATTGAGGCCGCGCGAGCCGGTGATGCCGGGCGTGGGTTTGCGGTTGTAGCGGATGAGGTGCGGGCGTTGGCCCATCGCACGCAGCAGTCAACCCAGGAAATCGAGCAGATGATCGGCGGGATTCAGCAGGGCACCGATTCGGCGGTCAGTTCAATGCAGCAGAGTAATGTGCGGGCGCGTTCGACACTGGAGTTGGCCAAGGCGGCCGGGATTGCACTTGAAGAGATCGCCTCGGCGTTCACGCTGATCAATGAGCGCAATCTGGTGATCGCCAGTGCCTCGGAGGAGCAGGCAGCGGTGGCGCGGGAGGTGGATCGTAATCTGATGAATATTCGTGATCTGGCGATGCAGACCTCGGCTGGGGCCAATCAGACAAGTGCGGCGAGTCAGGAGTTGTCGCGGTTGGCGGTGGATCTGAACAGCATGGTGGCGAAGTTTTCGGTTTGAGGTTCGCCTTCAAAAGCCCCTCACCCTAACCCTCTCCCAAGGGGAGAGGGGACTGACCGTGGGAGATTATCGAGTTACGCCGACCTGATCTTGCTTTGGAGAATCCATAATCGACTCGACTTTTCAGGTCGATGCATGGCACCAGACATCTCGGTCGGCTCCCTCTCCCTCGGGTGAGGGGCGAGCCAGGCACAATCTCCAATCCGGCAGACGAAAAAAAGCCCCGCATTTCGCAGGGCTTTTTGTTGTGGCGGCGGATCAGCTGCCTTTAACGGTTTTACCGTTGACCGTGCCGTCCTGGAGCATGATGTTGTACTCCTTGCCGTCGGTTTCAACTTGTTGCAGGCGAACCAGCAAGTAATCCCAATCCTTGGCGAACCACAGCACGGTGGTGCGCTTGCTTTGCGTCGGGTCGCGTACGCGCTCGACCTTGATCGCATCGATCTTGCCAGCCTTGGTCTCGACTTTTTCCGAGCCCAGCACGCGGAAGTCATAAGTATCGACTTCGCCGTCATCGACCACTTGATAGCTCATGGTCTTTTTGCCAGCAGCCACATCATGTTGCAGCGCCAGTTGATAGGTGGACTTGTCGACCATGCCACGGTTTAACGGGATTTTCACCGCGTCGCCACGGTCGGTGCCGGTGACCATTTTGCTGTTCCAGTCGAAATCCAGATCAGCCTTTTTCGCTTTGCCCAGACCGCCACGTTCAAAGTGGTAGGACTGCGGCAGCAGGGTATCCTTGTCCAGGGTCAGGGTGCTTTCTTCCGTCAGGCTGGCGATCATCATCGAGGCCTTGAAGCTGAGCTTCCAGACGCCGTTGGCTTCCTTGACCAGGCTGCGCTCGGCGGTACCGCTCATGGGCAGTTGCTTCCAGTCGGCGGTGTAGCTGGCGGAGAACGGTTGAAGGTCCGCAGCCTGCGCGAAAGGCAGGGCGAGCAGAGCGCAAGCGAAGAGCAGGGCGCGACGCATAAAATCTCCTAGTGTCGAATCAAGTGGCCGCTGGCCGCGAGTAACTGGCCATCCAGTAAAGCACCTTGTTCACCGAGTGCCAGCCTGCCTTCGGCAAACCAGCGAACTGCCATCGGGTAAATCAGGTGTTCCTGAACGTGGACTCGCTGCGCGAGACTTTGCGGCGTGTCGTGCAACTCTACCGGTAATACTGCCTGTACGACCAGTGGTCCGCCATCGAGTTCCTCGGTGACGAAGTGGACGGAGCAGCCGTGCTCGGTGTCACCGGCTTCCAGCGCGCGCTGATGAGTGTGTAACCCTTTGTATTTGGGCAGCAGCGACGGGTGGATGTTGAGCAGGCGACCTTGGTAGTGGCGAACGAAATCAGCGCTGAGAATGCGCATGAAGCCGGCCAGCACCACCAGTTTCGGATTGAATTCGTCGATCAGTTCGATCAGGGCAGCATCGAAGGCCTCGCGGCCTTCAAATGCCTTGTGATCCAGTGAGCGGGTGGCGATACCCGCATCACTGGCGCGTTGCAGGCCGTAGGCGTCGGCGCGATTGGAAATCACTGCAGCGATGCGGACCGGGCTGTCGCCGGTCCGCGTGCTGTCGATCAGAGCCTGCAAGTTACTGCCGGTGCCGGACAACAGCACCACGACATCACAGGGTGCGGACATTAATGAGCCTTAAGGTTCTGCAGATCAACCTGAGCAGCGCCTTCGGCAGCGGCAGCGATCTGACCGATGACCCAAGGCTGTTCGCCGGCGTCACGCAGGGTGTTCAGGGCTACTTCTACGTGCTCTTGAGCCACGCAGATGACCATGCCGACGCCGCAGTTCAGCACGCGGTGCATCTCGGTTTCGTCAACGTTGCCTTTCTCTTGCAGCCAGTCGAATACGGCAGGGCGAGTCCAGCTAGCCACGTCAACCACGGCCTGAGCGCCTTTTGGCAGAACGCGCGGGATGTTGTCGAGCAGGCCACCACCGGTGATGTGGGCCATGGCTTTGACGGCGCCGGTATCTTTGATCAGCTTGAGCAGCGGCTTCACGTAGATGCGGGTCGGGGCCATCAGCAGGTCGGTCAGCGGTTTGCCGTCGAGCTGGATGTTTTCGATGTCGGCGCCGGACACTTCGATGATCTTGCGGATCAGCGAGTAGCCGTTCGAGTGTGGGCCGGACGATGGCAGTGCGATCAGCGCGTCACCGGTGGCGACTTTCGAGCCGTCGATGATTTCAGCTTTTTCCACGACGCCGACGCAAAAACCGGCCAGGTCGTAGTCTTCGCCTTCGTACATGCCTGGCATTTCAGCGGTTTCGCCGCCAACCAGCGAGCAACCCGACAGTTCGCAGCCAGCGCCGATGCCGGTCACGACCTGAGTCGCGGTCTCGACATTCAGCTTGCCGGTGGCGTAGTAGTCGAGGAAGAACAGTGGCTCGGCGCCGCAGACCACGAGGTCGTTCACGCACATCGCAACCAGGTCGATGCCGATGCTGTCGTGCTTGTTCAGGTTCAACGCCAGACGCAGCTTGGTGCCGACGCCGTCGGTGCCGGAAACCAGCACGGGCTGCTTGTAGCCGGCCGGGATTTCGCAGAGGGCGCCGAAACCGCCCAGGCCGCCCATGACTTCCGGGCGCGCAGTGCGCTTGGCGACGCTCTTGATGCGTTCGACCAATGCTTCACCGGCGTCGATGTCTACACCGGCGTCCTTGTAGCTCAGGGAGGGTTGCTTGCTCATGATCCAGGCCTTTAGGGGAGGGGATTCAGGGGTAACGACCGAGTTCAGCGGGAACTTCGAAATCGACGGGGCGATGGCCTCACGCGAGTTTCGAGGTGCCCGGCTGTTGCCGGTCTGCGAAGGCGCGCGATTTTATCAGGCTTGAGGGGCAGCGGCCATCCTCGCACCGACGGGCAGGACCATATCTCGGGAAATTTTTTGCAATTAAGGCCTGCGGGTGCCTGTATAAGGTGTGGCGATTAACCGTCTATCGTTATCACTGTGCAAAAACTTACCGCCGCCGTGTGAATGTTTTGCAACCGCCAAGTGTCACAGCCTTGCTCAACCGGTTCACGCGGCGTGTTCCAGCCGCTCCTGTCGACGGGAATTCTCCATGCGTTTTTGTAAATTGTTGTTTGTGGGTTGTTTGTCTCTGATCAGCCTGGCGAGTCACGCCGAAAATCTCAAAGGCCTTTATCAAGTGCGCGAGCCGGTCAATGGCCAGGCGCCGGAGGAGCGTGATCGCGCCACGCAAGCGGCGCTCGACACCCTGATATTGCGCCTGACTGGCGATCCGAAAGCCCCACAAAACTCGGGGTTGGCGACGATTCGCAAGGATCCGCAGCAAATTATCAGTCAGTTCGGTTTTGACGCCGGGCCGCCGGAAGTGTTGAAGGTCGATTTCGATCCGTCGACCACCGAGCAGGCGTTGCGGCGTGCCGGGTTGTCGTTGTGGGGCGCCAGTCGCCCGTCGATCCTGAGTTGGTGGCTGAATGATTCGGCCGAAGGTTCGAGTCTGGTCGGTGATGGTCAAGCCGCCGCCGCGCCTTTGCGTACGGCCGCGCAACATCGCGGCTTGCCGTTGCGCTTGCCGCTGGCGGACCTGAGCGAGCAGCTTGTTGCCACGGCGCCAGCGCTGGAAGGCACGGACCCGGCACCGTTACGCGGCGCTTCCGAACGCTACAACGCTGACGCTTTGCTGGCGGTACATGCCCGTGAAGAGGGCGGGCAGTGGCAGGCCAAGTGGCATTTGTGGCTGGGCGATCAGAAAGAGGCGGGCAGTGTGCAGGGCGCCGATCAGGCTGCGGTCGCTGACGCGGTAATGCTGGCAGTGGCTGAGCGTCTGGCGCCACGGTTTGTTGCCAAACCGGGCGCTTCGGGGCAACAGACTCTGGAAGTGCAGGGCATGACCCTTGAGCATTACGCGACGCTGTTGCGGTTACTCGAACCGTTTGGCGTGCGTCTGCAAAGTGTCGATGGCGATCGCATCGTTTATCGGGTCAATGGCAGCGCCGATCAAATGCGTGCGCAATTGTCGCTGGCGAAGTTGCAGGAGTTGCCGGCTGAAGCCCCGGTGCCGGTCGCAGCACCACAACCTGCGGTTGCGGGCGCAGCACCTGTCGTGGCTCCGGCCCCGACACTGGTAGCACCTTCGTTGCGGTTTCGCTGGTAAGTCTTTCCTTATATAGAAGCATCAGGAGTGGTACATGGCCGATACGCGGCGTTGGTTCTGGCTCGGTGGGGTAGTCCTGCTGTGCGCGTTTGTATGGTTGTTGCACCCGATCCTCACGCCGTTTCTGGTGGCGCTGTTGCTGGCTTATCTGTTCGATCCGCTGGTGGATCGCCTGGAAAAACTCGGGCTGTCGCGCACGTGGGGCGTAATCGCGGTATTTGCCTTGTTCACCCTGATCGTTACTGCGCTGATGCTTGTGTTGGTGCCGATGCTCGCCAAGCAGTTGCTGCGTTTGTACGAACTGGCGCCGCAAATGCTCGACTGGCTGCAACACACGGCGTTGCCTTGGGCGCAGGCGAAGCTGGGTCTGTCGGATGGTTTCTGGAAGTTCGACAAGGTCAAGGCGGCGATCAGCGAGCACATGGGCCAGACCACCGACATCGTCAGTGTGGTGCTGAGTCAGGCGACGGCGTCGAGTCTGGCGCTGATTGGCTGGCTGGCGAATCTGGTGCTGATCCCGGTGGTGAGTTTCTACCTGCTGCGGGACTGGGACGTGATGATGGCCAAGATCCGCAGCCTGCTGCCGCGTGATCGGGAAGAGACCATTGTATCGCTGGCCGGTGAATGTCATGAGGTACTGGGCGCGTTTGTTCGCGGTCAGTTGCTGGTGATGGTGGCGCTGGGCGTGATCTACGCAGCGGGCCTGATGATTGTCGGGCTGGAGCTGGGGCTATTGATCGGTCTGATCGCGGGCCTGGCAGCGATCGTGCCGTACATGGGGTTCGTGATTGGTATTGGCGCGGCACTGATTGCCGGGTTGTTCCAGTTCGGTGGTGATCTGTACCCGATGGTCGGGATTGTCGCGGTGTTCATGGTCGGTCAGGCGCTGGAAGGCATGGTGCTGACGCCGCTGTTGGTGGGCGACCGCATCGGTCTGCATCCGGTGGCAGTGATCTTCGCGATTCTGGCGGGCGGCGAGCTGTTCGGTTTCACCGGTGTGTTGCTGGCGTTGCCAGTGGCGGCGGTGATCATGGTGCTGGTGCGTCATGTGCACGACTTGTACAAGGATTCCGACATCTATAGTGGCGTGGACGAGCCGGAGTTGTAATGGGCAGGGCGGCCCGGCGAATAGCCGGGTTGGCCCGTGTCCTGCAGGCGTTGGCGCCAAAGAATCTGTCATAAAACCAGAGCATTAACGCAAACCTTTGATTTTGCTTGGACTCTGTCGCATTGTGCGCTCAGCTTCACGGGTATAAACTTCGCAAACTTTACACAGAGGCCACTAACGGTTCCTTGAGAACTGTTCAGTCAGCATGAAACCGATTCAGCTGCCCCTAGGTGTGCGTCTGCGTGACGACGCCACCTTCATCAACTACTACCCAGGCGCCAATGCCGCTGCACTCGGCTATGTCGAGCGTCTATGCGAAGCCGACGCCGGCTGGACAGAAAGTCTGATCTACCTGTGGGGTAAGCACGGCGTAGGGCGTACGCATCTGCTGCAGGCGGCGTGTCTGCGATTCGAGCAGATGGGGGAGCCGGCGGTGTACTTGCCGTTGGCCGAGTTGATGGATCGCGGTGTCGAAATCCTCGACAACCTCGAACAGTACGAACTGGTATGCCTGGACGACTTGCAGGTGATCGCCGGTAAGACTGACTGGGAAGAGGCGATGTTTCATCTGTTCAACCGTCTGCGTGACAGCGGTCGGCGCCTGCTGATCGCCGCCTCGACCTCTCCGCGTGAACTGCCGGTCAAACTGGCTGACTTGAAATCCCGCCTGACCCTGGCGCTGATTTTCCAGATGCGGCCGCTCTCCGATGAAGACAAATTGCGCGCCTTGCAATTGCGCGCCTCGCGTCGCGGTCTGCACCTGACCGATGAAGTCGGGCATTTTATTTTGACTCGCGGCACCCGCAGTATGAGTGCACTGTTCGACTTGCTTGAACAGCTCGATCAGGCCTCTTTGCAGGCGCAACGCAAGCTGACTATTCCCTTCCTCAAAGAAACCCTCGGCTGGTAGCCATCCCTTTGGTTCTGCGGCTTTCAGCATGTTTCGGCATATTTCAGGCGCCAGAAAATCCGCTTTCCTGCACGGTATGCAGGCCGCGTATCGATTCAAATGGGCTTAAGCGCTTAGATGTAAACGAGAAACCGAGAAGTCACAAAAAGATCGATTGAATTTGCAAATGAGGCTGATAGCGGGCATAGTCTCGGCTTCTTTACAACTATCAGCCACGGTCGTGCCCATGCTAAAGCGCTTCGCACCCCTCGTGCCTCTCGCACTCGTCACCCTGTTGTACGGTTGCGCTGCTCATTCTCCAGTTCAAGAGCAGCCTCAACAGGTTAAAAATTCTGCCACGGCTCAGTCTTCCGTTATTTACCAGGAAGAGCTGGACACCGAAAAAGAACTCAACGAATTCAATGGCAAGAAGCCCTACCAGCTTCCTGTTCTGGCCGACAGCATCCTCGAACGCGGCATGTCCCTGATCGGTACCCGTTACCGTTTCGGTGGTACCTCTGAAGCCGGTTTCGATTGCAGCGGTTTCATCGGCTATCTGTTCCGCGAAGAAGCTGGCATGAACCTGCCGCGCTCGACACGCGAAATGATCAACGTGGATGCACCACTGGTATCGCGCAGCAACCTTGAGCCGGGCGATCTGCTGTTCTTCGCCACCAATGGTCGTCGCGGTCGTGTCAGTCACGCCGGGATCTACCTCGGTGACAACCAGTTCATCCACTCCAGCAGTCGTCGCAGCGGCGGTGTTCGCATCGACAGCCTGGGTGACAGCTACTGGAGCAAGACTTTCATCGAAGCGAAACGTGCATTGGCCAACGCTCCGACGGTCGTTACCGCTCGCAAGTAATCCCCGTTGTCGCTGCGTTCGCGGCGACAATCAGGCTCCCGGCAACGGAGTAGACCTAGACTTTACAAGGTGAAGTTAAAGTCTTACTTGAAGTTTGCCGCGTAGCCGCTAGAATCCTGTATCTAGTTTGATGGCAAACCGCCTGCGTGCTCACGCAGGCGGTTTTGTTTTCTGTCCATCGGCAGAAAAAGCCGCAGCCAGATCAGGATGTTCTGCTTATGACGATGTCGGCCCGCCTCACGTTGATCTTCTTCGCAGCGCTGCTCAGCGCCTGCGCCAGTCGCACGCCGCCACCTGCGCCGGTGGTTCGCGCACCGGTTGTGTTCGGTCCCTCCGAAGCTTTTTCGCCCGCTGCTGAAGACGTGCTGTTTCGTGCGCTCGGCCTGGTCGGCACGCCTTATCGTTGGGGCGGGAACACGCCGGATTCGGGTTTTGATTGCAGCGGTCTGATCGGTTTTGTCTACCGCGACGCGGCGGGCATCTCGTTGCCACGTTCGACGCGCGAGATGATCGTCATGCAGGCGCCGAATGTCGGCAAGGAAGGTTTGCAAACCGGTGACCTGATTTTCTTCGCCACCAATGGCGGCTCGCAGGTCAGTCATGCGGGGATTTACGTTGGCGAAGGGCGCTTTGTGCATGCACCGGCCACGGGCGGGACGGTCAAGCTCGACAGCCTCTCGAAGGCGTATTGGCAGAAGGCTTATCTGAGTGCCAAGCGGGTGTTGCAGCCGGAGCATCTGGCGCATAACCCTTAATAAAGACAACGCAAAACCTAATGTGGGAGCGACGTTGCGACCGTCGCTCCCACATGTGTTATGTGTCAGGCGGTAAGTTATTTGGCAGAAGACACTCGCCACACTTTGTTGCCGACATCATCCGCCACCAGCAAGCCACCTTGCTGATCGATCACCACGCCCACCGGGCGACCCAGCGCATTTTCATCCTTGTCGAGGAACCCGGTCAGCACATCCACCGGTGTGCCACTGGGCTTGCCGCCGGTAAACGGGACAAAAATCACCTTGTAGCCACTGTGCGGCTTGCGGTTCCACGAGCCGTGCTGGCCGATGAAGGCACCTTCCTTGAACTGCGCCGGCAGGTTGTTGCCCGCTGCGAACGTCAGGCCCAATGATGCGGTGTGCGGGCCGACGGCGTAATCGGGAGCGATGGCCTTGGCCACCAGTTGCGGATTCTGCGGCGAAACGCGGACATCAATGTGCTGACCGTAGTAGCTGAACGGCCAGCCATAGAACGCGCCGTCCTTGACCGACGTGATGTAGTCCGGCACCAGATCGCTGCCAATCTCGTCGCGTTCGTTGACCGCCGTCCACAGTGCGCCACTGCTTGGCTCCCACGCCAGGCCATTGGGGTTGCGAATGCCTGAGGCGAAGATCCGATGATTACCGGTCGCCCGGTCAACTTCCCAGATCGCTGCGCGGCCTTCTTCCTTATCCAGACCATTTTCGCCAACGTTGCTGTTCGAGCCGACGGTGACGTACAACTTGCTGCCGTCCTTGCTGGCGATGACGTTTTTGGTCCAGTGGTGATTCAGCGTCCCACCGGGCAAATCGACAACCTTGATTGGCTGTGACTTGATTTCGGTGGCGCCCGGTTCGTAGTTAAAGCGCAGTAGGCGATCGGTGTCGGCCACATACAGATCATTGCCAACCAGCGTCATGCCGAACGGTGAATTGAGGTTCTGCAGGAACACCGTACGTGTCTCGGCCACGCCGTCATGATCGGCGTCACGCAGCAAGGTGATGCGATTCGGACTCGGCACGCCTGCGCCAGCCTTGCCCATGACCTTCTTCATCACCCAGCCGCGAATGCCACTGCTGTCATCCGGCTTCGGCGGGGCGTTGGTTTCCGCTACCAACACATCGCCATTGGGCAGCACATAGAGCCAGCGCGGATGATCGAGGCCTTCGGCGAATGCCGCGACCTGGGTGCCGGCCGCCGCTGTCGGTTTGCCGCCGTCGGGCCAGCCAACCGCCGGGGCGATGTTCACCGTCGGGATCAGGGTCTTGTTCGGTTCGGGCAGCTTCGGTGACGGGCCGGTGCCGTCGGAGACTTGCAGGCTGGAGGATTCACCGCAGGCGGCGAGCCCTCCGGCGAAGGCGATGACAAAAACGAGCTGGGGCTTGCGCATTGCTGATCTTCCCTATGAATGCATTCCTAATCATAGAGGAGGGCGCAAGCCCGATGGTTCAACTGCTCAGCCGCGCGCTTCCTTGAACAGCACGGCGATGCCCGGGTGATAATTGCCCGCCTCGCTGCGCAATTTGCGATAGGCATAGGGGAAATACCAGGCGACCGCGCAGGTGTGTTCCTTTTGCAGGTCGTCGACCATGTCCTGCAGCTCTTCGGGGCTGGCGCTGTGCTGGGCTTTTTGCGGTGCGACGAACAGGCAGCCAAGCTTGAGATCGCTGGCATAGCTGATGCGCTTGGCGTCGTTGGTGATGTCCAGCAGGGCTTGAGTCAGATTGAGGTTGGTAACCTTTGGCCAGCGCTGGGTGGCCTGGATGAAGGCGCGGTCTTCGGCGCCGGCGAGAAACAGATCGGCGCGGGCATTACGCTCGCCTTCTTCATTCTGTTTACGCGTGGCAGTGTCGTTCAGCGTGACCAGCTCGGCCATCCACGCCGCCGCTGTGAGCAATCCGAGATTGGCTTTCTCGTCATGCCAGTAAGGTGTGTCGCTGTCGCCGCGCACGGCGTTGTAACGGTCGATACAGTCAAACCAGCGTTCAAGCACCGGGCGCAGGAATTCCAGGCGCGGGTTGCTGATGATCATGCCTTGCATCGTCATCATCCTTTATTGTTGTGGTGGGCTTTTCGGGAAAAGCATGGCTCTTTGATATCATTTGTATGAGTGTGGCACAAGATTGGCGTCAGATAGTTGATCGACGGCAGTTATTCGCCCGATGGCTTCCTCTTCAATTGACGCTCCACCCCCAACCCTCTAACCTTCGCGGCTTGTTTCAGGTGCTCTGTGACCTGCGTCGACAGAGTGAAACAGGGAAGCCGGTGAGGGTTGTCTTCAAGCGAAGAGCCACCACGATCCCGGCGCTGCCCCCGCAACGGTAAATGAGTGAACACTGCGTCGAATGCCACTGCTCAAGCGGGAAGGCGCGCAGTCAGGCCAACGCCGCTCATGAGCCCGGAGACCGGCCTGATCCATCCAGCGGCATCACGGTGGGCGATGCCAGGCTTTTTGCCGTCTATTCTTGTGCCTGCCCGCCGTTATCCAGCCTCAACGGAGAGCTCCCCATGACTGATTCCCCCGAGCGCGACGAACGCCATCTGGCGCGTATGCAGCGCAAAAAAGCCGTGATTGACGAACGTATCGCCAACTCGCCTGACGAGTGCGGCCTGGTGCTGGTGCTGACCGGCAACGGTAAAGGCAAAAGCAGCTCGGCCTTCGGCATGCTCGCCCGCGCCATGGGCCACGGCATGCAGTGCGGCGTGGTGCAATTCATCAAGGGCCGCAACAGCACCGGCGAAGAATTGTTTTTCCGCCGCTTCCCCGAGCAAGTGCGTTTCCACGTGATGGGCGAAGGCTTTACCTGGGAAACCCAGGATCGTCAGCGCGACATCGCCGCCGCCGAAGCCGCGTGGGCGGTCTCTCGCGAGCTGTTGCGTGATCCTTCGATCGGTCTGGTGGTGCTCGACGAATTGAACATCGCCCTCAAGCACGGCTACCTCGATCTCGATCAAGTGCTCAGCGATTTGCAGGCGCGTCCGCCGATGCAGCACGTGATCGTCACCGGTCGTGCGGCCAAGCCGGAAATGATCGAAATGGGCGACACCGTGACTGAAATGGGCATGCTCAAACACGCCTTCCAGGCGGGCATCAAAGCGCAGAAAGGCGTCGAACTTTGAATCAACCACGTCACTGCCCGGCGGTGCTCATCGCCGCGCCGGCCTCCGGTCAGGGCAAGACCACCGTCACCGCCGCACTGGCCCGTTTGCATCGCAATCAGGGGCGCAAGGTGCGCGTGTTCAAATGCGGCCCGGACTTTCTCGACCCGATGATTCTTGAGCGTGCCAGCGGTGCGCCGGTGTATCAACTGGACATGTGGATGGTCGGCGAGCAGGAAAGTCGTCGTCTGTTGTGGGAAGCCGCCGCCGAGGCGGACCTGATTCTGATCGAAGGCGTGATGGGTCTGTTCGATGGCACGCCGTCCAGCGCCGATCTGGCGCGGCATTTCGGTGTTCCGGTGCTTGGCGTGATTGATGGGACGGCCATGGCGCAGACCTTTGGTGCGTTGGCGCTGGGTCTGGCGAAGTATCAACCGGACCTGCCGTTTGCCGGTGTGCTCGCCAATCGCGTCGGCACCTTGCGTCATGCGCAATTGCTCGAAGGCAGCCTCACGGAAGGTTTGCGTTGGTATGGCGCGTTGTCTCGCGAGACCGGTATCGAATTGCCGAGTCGCCATCTCGGTCTGGTCCAGGCCAGTGAATTGAATGACCTCGATGTACGTCTCGACGCCGCTGCCGACGCTCTCGCCAGCAGTTGCGAGGTAGCGCTGCCACCGGCGGTTGAGTTCGCCGCGCCTGACATCATCGCTGTCGAGCCGCTGCTGAAGGATGTGCGCATTGCCGTTGCGCGCGATGAAGCGTTTGCCTTCACCTATGGCGCGAGTCTCGATCTGCTGCGGGCGATGGGCGCCGAGCTGAGTTTCTTCTCGCCGATCCGCGATACCCAATTGCCTGAAGCGGATAGCCTGTATTTGCCCGGTGGTTATCCGGAATTGCACCACGTGGCGTTGTCGCAAAACACCGCGATGGTTGAGGCGATTCGTGCCCACCACGCGGCGGGTAAACCGCTGCTCGCTGAGTGCGGCGGCATGTTGTATCTGCTCCATTCTTTGACTGACGTCGAAGGCGCTCGCGCTGACCTGGTCGGGTTGCTCAAAGGCGATGCGGTGATGCAGAAGCGTCTGGCGGCGTTGGCGTTGCAAGCGGTGGATTTGCCGGAAGGTTCGTTGCGCGGCCACACTTATCACCACTCCCTGACCACCACCGAATTGACACCGATTGCCCGTGGCTTGAGCCCGAATGGCGGACGTGGCGCTGAAGCGGTTTATCGTGAGGGGCGGATGACGGCCTCTTATGTGCACTTCTATTTCCCGTCGAATCCTTTGGCTATCGCTGCACTATTCGCACCTGACCTTGAGGCCGCCATCGCTGGCAAGCCAGCTCCCACAGTGGGCGGTGAGCTTCCTGAAGCAATGCAATCCCCTGTGGGAGCGAGCTTGCTCGCGAAGAGGCCATGACCGACAACGCATTCTCCGAAACCGAGCGCCAAGCGGTCTACAAAGCCATCGCCGAACGCCGCGACATGCGCCACTTCACTGGCGGCACCGTCAAGCCGGAACTGCTGCGCCGATTACTGGAAGCCGCCCACCAGGCCCCAAGCGTCGGCCTGATGCAGCCGTGGCGTTTCATCCGCATCAGCGACCGGACCCTGCGCAGCCAGATCCAGAATCTGGTGGAAGAAGAACGCGTGCGCACCGCTGAAGCCCTCGGCGAGCGCAGCGACGAGTTCATGAAACTCAAGGTCGAAGGCATCAACGATTGCGCTGAAGTGCTGGTCGCCGCGCTGATGGATGATCGCGAAAAGCATATCTTCGGTCGCCGCACGCTGCCGGAAATGGACATGGCCTCGCTGTCCTGCGCTATCCAGAATTTGTGGCTGGCCTCGCGCGCCGAAGGTTTGGGCATGGGCTGGGTTTCGTTGTTCGAACCGCAAGCACTGGCCGATCTGTTGAGGTTGCCCGACGGCGCCAAGCCGCTGGCTGTTTTATGTCTGGGCCCGGTCAAGGAATTCTATCCGGCGCCGATGCTGGTACTCGAAGGGTGGGCGCAGGCGCGGCCGCTCAATGAGTTGCTGTATGAAAATTATTGGGGAGTGAGTCAATGAGTGTGGCGTTGTTGAGTGTCGCCGCAGTGGCGCTGGATGCGCTGTTGGGTGAACCGAAACGCTGGCATCCGCTGGTGGCGTTCGGCAATTTCGCCGGACGTATCGAGCAACGTTTCAACGCCGGTGGCCGGGGCTGGCGCAGCCATGGCGTCACCGCGTGGGTGATCGCGGTGCTGCCGCTGACCTTGCTCGCCACTGCATTTTCCTGGGCGCCGTATGTGGGCTGGGTCGTCGAAATTCTCGCGTTGTATTGCGCCCTCGGCATGCGCAGCCTCGGCGAGCATGTCGCGCCGGTAGCCGTCGCGTTGCGCGCGGATGATCTGGACGAGGCGCGCAAGCGTGTCGGCTATCTGGTCAGCCGCCAGACGGAGGAACTCGACAGCGCTGCGGTCGCCCGCGCCGCCACTGAGTCGGTGCTGGAAAACGGCAGTGATGCGGTATTTGCCGCGCTGTTCTGGTTTGTCGTGGCTGGCGCACCGGGCGTGGTCCTCTATCGCTTGAGCAACACGCTCGATGCAATGTGGGGCTATCGCAACGAACGCTTCGAGCGCTTTGGTTGGGCGGCGGCGAAAATCGACGACGTGCTGAACTACATTCCTGCGCGTCTGGTGGCATTGACCTACGCGCTGCTGGGTAAAACCCGACTCGCTCTGAAGTGCTGGCGCACACAGGCGCCGCTATGGGACAGCCCCAACGCTGGCCCGGTAATGGCAGCCGGCGCTGGTGCGCTGGGCGTGGAGTTGGGTGGGCCGGCGATCTATCACGGCGAACTGCACGAGCGTCCGCAACTCGGCGAAGGGCCACCGGCCGATGCCGACTCCATCGACCGTGGCTGGCAATTGGTCCAGCGCGGCGTATGGTTATGGCTGCTGATTCTCTGCGTGGGGGCTGAATTCTATGCTTGAGCACGGTGGCCGGCTGCGCAAGGCGGCACTCGATTACGGCATTGCCGAGGCTGACTGGCTCGACCTGTCCAGCGGTCTGGCGCCGTGGCCGTTCCCGATCCCGGAAATCCCGCTGCGCGCCTGGGCGCGCTTGCCGGAAACCGATGACGGTCTGGAGCAAGCCGCGTGCGATTTCTACGGTGCCGCTCAGGTGTTGCCGGTGGCTGGTTCACAGATGGCCATTCAGTTGCTGCCGCGTTTGCGCCGCGCCGGCAAAGTCGGCGTGTTGTCGCCGTGTTATGCCGAACATGCCGAAGCCTGGCGCCGCAGCGGTTACATCGTGCGCGAAGTGCTGGAGCAGGAAGTCGAATTCTTTCTCGACAGCCTCGACGTGCTGGTGGTGGTCAACCCGAACAACCCGACCGGCCTGAGCCTGACCCCGGCACGCCTGCTTGATTGGCATGCGCGGCTCGCCAGGCGTGGTGGTTGGCTGGTGGTCGATGAGGCGTTCATGGACAACACGCCGCCATTGAGTCTGGCGCCGTATGCTCATCAAGTCGGGCTGATTGTGTTGCGTTCGTTCGGCAAGTTTTTCGGTCTGGCCGGGGTGCGTCTGGGCTTTGTGCTGGCCGAGCGCAAGTTACTCAAGCTGCTCGCCGAACAGGTCGGGCCTTGGGCGGTGAACGGGCCGACGCGGGTGCTTGGCCAAGCGTGTCTGCAAGACACCGAAGGGCACACACGCCAACGGATTCGCAGCGATGAAGCCAGTGAGCGTCTGTCGGCGCTGCTGGAACGCTACGGCTTCAAGCCGCAGGGTGGTTGCGCGCTGTTCCAGTGGCTGATCACCGAACACGCCGAGGTGCTGCACGCGTTCATGGCCCGTCGCGGCATTCTTCTGCGCATCTTTACGCAAAACAGCAGTCTGCGCTTTGGCCTGCCCGCCGACGCGACTGAAGAGGCGCGTCTCGAACAGGCTTTAATCGCTTTCGCCAAGGATCACGCATGACCACCCTGATGGTGCAGGGCACCACTTCCGACGCCGGTAAAAGCACACTGGTGACAGCGCTGTGCCGCTGGGCGACGCGCCAAGGCGTAGCGGTCGTACCGTTCAAGCCGCAGAACATGGCGCTCAACAGTGCTGTGACCGCCGACGGCGGTGAGATCGGCCGCGCGCAAGCCGTGCAGGCGCAAGCGGCATTTCTCGATCCGCACACCGACATGAACCCGGTACTGCTCAAGCCCAACAGCGACACCGGCGCGCAAGTGATCATCCATGGTCGCGCGGTGACGTCGATGAATGCCGTGGCGTATCACGACTACAAAGCCATCGCGATGAAAGCGGTGCTCGCGTCCCACGAGCGGCTCAGCGCTGCGTATCCGCTGGTGATGGTCGAAGGCGCGGGTTCGCCGGCGGAGATCAATCTGCGTGCCGGTGACATCGCCAACATGGGTTTTGCCGAGGCGGTGGACTGCCCGGTGCTGCTGATTGCCGACATCAATCGCGGCGGGGTTTTCGCGCATCTGGTCGGCACCCTGGAGCTGCTCTCGCCGAGTGAACAGGCGCGGGTCAAAGGCTTCATCATCAACCGTTTTCGCGGCGACATCGCCTTGCTGCAACCGGGCCTCGACTGGCTGGAACAGCGCACCGGCAAACCGGTAGTGGGCGTGCTGCCCTATGTGATGGATCTGCATCTGGAGGCCGAGGACGGCATCGATCAGCGCCAGACCGACAAGGCCGAACAAGTGCTGAAAGTGGTGGTGCCGGTGCTGCCGCGCATCAGCAATCACACTGACTTTGATCCGCTACGTCTGCATCCGCAGGTTGATCTGCAATTTGTCGGCCCGGGGCAGGCAATTCCTGCCGCCGATCTGATCATTCTGCCGGGGTCGAAGAGTGTGCGTAGCGATCTGGCCTACCTGCGCACCAATGGTTGGGATACGGCGATCTCTCGGCACTTGCGTTATGGCGGCAAACTGCTGGGGATTTGTGGTGGCCTGCAGATGCTCGGTGAGCAGGTGCATGATCCGCTCGGCCTCGAAGGTGCGCCGGGCACGAGTGCCGGTTTGGGCTTGCTGGCGTTTGAAACCACGCTTGAAGCCGAGAAGCAGTTGCGCAACGTGCGCGGACGATTGGCACTGGAAGATGCCGACGTCAGCGGCTATGAAATTCATGCCGGCGTGACCAGCGGACCGGCAATGGAAAACGCTGCGGTGCATCTGGACGACGGTCGTTGTGATGGTGCGCAGAGCGCGGATGGGCAGGTGTTCGGCACCTATCTGCATGGCCTGTTCGAATCGCCGGCGGCGAGTGCGGCGTTGCTGCGCTGGGCCGGGTTAAGCGATGTGCAGGAGGTGGATTATCACGGCTTGCGTGAGCGCGATATCGAGCGCTTGGCGGATCTGGTGGAAAAGCATCTGGATACCGAGCTGTTGCGGCAGCTCTGTGGGATTTAAGGTGAATTCATCGCTAGTCTGCTAACGATGACTGAGGTCGCCACACCGAATATTTACAGGATGAACCCATGCTCCAACTGATCCTCGGCGGCGCCCGCTCCGGCAAAAGCCGCCTCGCGGAAAAACTCGCCAGTGAAAGCAATCTTGCGGTGACCTACATCGCCACCAGCCAACCGCTGGACGGTGAAATGAACGACCGCGTCGCCCATCACCGCGCCCGCCGTCCCGCCGAATGGGCGCTCATCGAAGAGCCGCTGGAACTGGCCCGCGTCCTGCGCGAATTCGCCAGCGCCGAGCGTTGCCTGCTGGTCGATTGCCTGACCCTGTGGCTGACCAATCTGCTGATGCTCGACGACGCTGAACGCCTCGCCGCCGAGCGCCAAGCCCTGCTCGACTGCCTGGCGTCCTTGCCGGGTGAAATCATTTTTGTCAGCAACGAGACCGGAATGGGTGTCGTGCCGCTGGGCGAATTGACTCGCCGCTACGTCGATGAAGCCGGTTGGCTGCATCAAGCTCTGGCCGAGCGCTGTCAGCGTGTTGTCCTGACCGTCGCCGGCCTGCCCCTGACTCTGAAAGGACCTGCGTTATGACTCAATCCTGGTGGCTGAACCCGTGCAAACCGGTCGACATTCATGTCGTTGAACAAGCGGCGGCGCGGCAGCAGCAACTGACCAAACCGGCGGGTTCGCTCGGTCGACTGGAATCGGTAGCGGTGCAACTGGCCGGTCTGCAAGGCCAGGTCAAACCGACGCTTGCGCAGGTGTGGATCGCGATTTTTGCCGGCGATCACGGCGTGGTGGCTGAAGGTGTTTCGGCGTTCCCGCAAGAAGTCACCGGGCAGATGTTGCTCAACTTTGTCAGCGGTGGCGCGGCGATCAGCGTGCTGGCGCGTCAGCTCGGCGCGCAGCTGGAAGTGGTCGATCTGGGTACGGTGAATCCATCGCTGAACCTGCCGGGTGTGCGCCATTTGAACATCGGCGCGGGCACGGCGAACTTCGTGCAGGGCGCGGCGATGACTCAGGTCCAGGGCGAGCGGGCATTGCAGGCCGGTCGCGACAGTCTGCTGCGAGCGAAAGCGGCGGGTGCGCAGTTGTTCATCGGTGGCGAAATGGGCATTGGCAACACCACGGCGGCGAGTGCCCTGGCCTGCGCCTTGCTCGATTGCCCGGTGGTACACCTGACGGGTCCCGGCACTGGATTGAATGCCGAAGGTGTGAGCCACAAGGCGCAAGTGATCGAACGTGCATTGGCGTTGCATGCAGCGCAGCGTGGCGATGCGTTGCAGACGCTGTTCAATCTGGGAGGTTTTGAAATCGCCGCGCTGGTCGGTGCGTATCTGGCAGCGGCGCAGGAAGGCGTTGCGGTCTTGGTCGACGGCTTCATTTGTACGGTCGCCGCGTTGGTCGCCGTGCGCTTGAATCCGGCCTGTCGCGAGTGGCTGTTGTTCGGTCACCGTGGCGCCGAGCCAGGCCATCGCCATGTGCTGGAAACCCTGCAGGCTGAGCCGTTGCTGGAACTCGGTCTGCGTCTGGGCGAGGGCAGTGGCGCTGCGCTGGCGGTGCCATTGTTGCGTCTGGCCTGCGATCTGCACGGGCAGATGGCGACATTCGCCGAAGCTGCGGTGGCGGATCGTCCGGCATGACATTGCATCTGGATCTGCTGCGCCACGGTGAGACTGAACTGGGCGGTGGGCTGCGTGGCAGTCTCGACGATGCGCTGACCGAAAAGGGCTGGGCGCAGATGCGTGCGGCGGTGGTCGAGGGCGGGCTGTGGGATCGGATCGTCAGTTCTCCGTTGCAACGTTGCGCGCGGTTTGCCGCAGAGCTGGGTGAGCAACTGAACCTGTCAGTGCATCTGGACAAGGATCTGCAGGAACTGCATTTCGGTGCGTGGGAAGGGCAGAGCGCGGCCGCGTTGATGGAGACCGATGCTGAAGCGCTGGGGTTGTTCTGGGCCGATCCGTATTCCTTTACGCCACCACAAGGTGAGCCGGTCAGCGAGTTTTCCTCCCGAGTGTTGGCGGCCGTTGCACGCCTGCACAGCGCCTACGCTGGTGAGCGGGTTCTGCTGATCAGTCACGGCGGGGTGATGCGCTTGTTGCTGGCGCAAGCACGAGGGTTGCCGCGCGAACAACTGCTCAATGTCGAGGTTGCTCATGGTGCACTGTTTGCGCTGACGATCGAGGCCGACGGTTCACTCAAGGAAGGTCGCTGACATGTTGCCGCTGTGGATCGCCCTGCAATTTCTCAGCAGCCTGCCGATCCGCTTGCCGGGGATGCCCGAGCCGGAACAGCTTGGCCGTTCGCTGCTGTTTTATCCGCTGGTGGGGCTGCTGTTCGGGGGGATCCTGTGGGCGTTGAATCTCGCTTTGAGCGGCGCGCCGTTGTTGCTGCATGCAGCGTTGCTGTTGACGGTTTGGGTGCTGCTCAGCGGTGCGCTTCACCTTGATGGTCTGGCCGACAGCGCCGATGCCTGGCTCGGTGGTTTTGGTGATCGCGAGCGTACGCTGTTGATCATGAAAGATCCGCGCAGCGGACCGATTGCGGTGGTGACGCTGGTGTTGGTGTTGCTGCTGAAGTTTGCCGCGTTGCTGGCACTGATCGAACAACAGCAAAGTCTTGCGTTGGTCATCGTGCCATTGCTCGGGCGGGCGGCGTTGTTGGGGTTGTTTCTGACCACGCCGTATGTGCGTGCCGGTGGGTTGGGGCAAGCGTTGGCGGACCATTTGCCGCGCAAGGCCGGATGGTGGGTGTTGGGCGCAAGTGCGCTGGCGTGCTTGCTGATCACCGGTTTTAGCGCGGTTGTCGCGTTGCTGATCGCTGTCGGTGTGTTGATCTGGTTGCGGCAGGTGATGCTGCGGCGGTTGGGTGGGACGACCGGCGATACGGCGGGGGCGTTGCTGGAATTGCTGGAGATGATGGTGTTGGTTGGATTGGTTTTGGTCTGAGAGATTGTCGCTGGATGTGCTGGCCCTATCGCTGGCAAGCCAGCTCCCACAGGTTTTGCAGTGGATCGTAGATTTTGTGCGCGCTATTGAACCCTGTGGGAGCTGGCTTGCCAGCGATAGCGATTTGTCAGGCAATACAAATGTTATGGGTAAACTCATCTGTAACTTGATTTAACATAGTCGCGGGTATATACACGCATCATGCTTCCTTCTCAGTGTTTGTGCACCAACCTGCGTCGCGCCGCTCGTGGCGTCAGCAGGCATTACGACGGCGCTCTCGACGGCTTCGGGATCAACGTTGCCCAGTATTCTTTGCTGTGCAACTTGCAGCGTCTCGATCAACCCAGCATCTCGGAACTCGCTGAGGCGATGGGTCTGGATCGCAGCACCCTCGGACGCAATCTGCGCGTGCTGGAAGGCGAGGGGCTGGTGGCAATGGCCGAGGGCGAAGACATGCGTAACCGCATCGTCAAGCTCACCGAAACCGGTGTGCAGCGTCTGGCAGCCGCACTGCCGGCCTGGGAAGCGGCGCAACAACGGTTGATCGACCGGCTCGGCGCTGAAAAGCGTGAAACCTTGCTCAGATTGCTGGATGAACTGGCCTGAGGCCGGTTTTTTCCAAACTAAAGCGGGTATATACCCGCAAGCGGAGAATAACAATGACATCGATGTGGCGTACGTGCGGTTGGGTATTGGTGGGGAGTGCGCTGATCCTGGCGTTGTCATTGGGCGTGCGGCACGGCTTCGGGTTGTTTCTGTCACCGATGAGTGCGCAGTTCGGTTGGGGGCGCGAAGTGTTCGCCTTTGCCATTGCTCTGCAGAATCTGATCTGGGGTCTGGCGCAGCCCTTCACCGGCGCACTGGCTGACCGTTTCGGCGCGGCAAAGGTGGTACTCGTCGGTGGGATCCTCTACGCGGCGGGCCTGGTGTGCATGGGCCTGTCTGATTCGGCGGTGACGTTGTCACTGAGTGCCGGTCTGCTGATCGGTATTGGTCTTTCGGGCACTTCGTTTTCGGTCATTCTTGGTGTCGTGGGTCGTGCTGTGCCGCCAGAGAAACGCAGCATGGGCATGGGTATCGCCAGCGCCGCCGGTTCGTTCGGCCAATTCGCCATGTTGCCGGGCACGCTGGGCCTGATCGGCTGGCTCGGCTGGTCGGCCGCGCTGCTGGTACTGGGCCTGCTGGTGGCGCTGATCGTGCCGCTGGTGAGCATGCTCAAGGACAAGCCGCTGCCGGTGCTCGGCCATGAACAAACCTTATCCGAGGCCCTCCGCGAAGCCTGTTCGCATTCGGGTTTCTGGTTGTTGGCGTTCGGCTTTTTTGTCTGCGGTTTTCAGGTGGTGTTCATCGGTGTGCACTTGCCAGCGTATCTGGTCGATCAGCATCTGCCCGCCAGTGTCGGCACCACGGTGCTGGCGTTGATCGGGCTGTTCAATATTTTCGGCACTTACACCGCTGGTTGGCTGGGTGGGCGCATGTCCAAACCGCGTCTGCTGACGGCGTTGTACCTGTTGCGCGCGGTGGTGATTGCGCTGTTTCTGTGGCTGCCGGTAACGACCACGTCGGCCTACCTGTTTGGCATGGCAATGGGTTTCCTGTGGCTGTCGACGGTGCCATTGACCAACGGTACGGTGGCGACCTTGTTTGGCGTGCGCAATCTGTCCATGCTCGGTGGCATTGTGTTCCTGTTTCATCAGCTCGGCTCATTCCTGGGCGGCTGGCTGGGCGGGGTGGTGTATGACCGAACCGGAAGTTATGACTTGATCTGGCAAGTGGCAATTCTCTTGAGTCTGCTGGCTGCCGCGCTGAACTGGCCGGTGCGCGAACGACCGGTCGCCCGCCTGCAAGCCGCTGCGAGCGCCGCATGAGTCGACTCTGGCCGCGTATTGTCATCACCGCACTCGGCGCCGCTTTGCTGGCGCTGGTGTGGTGGGGCTGGCATCAGGGCGGTCTGGCACTGATGCAGTTGGGCATGAGCATTTGCTAGAACGTAGCGTGGCGAGTAACGTCGAAGTCTGACGACTGCTCAAGGATGTTCGACATGCTGATGCGCTGGTGTGCTGTTCCCGCGTTGCTGATGGCGTTGACTGGTTTGGCTCAGGCCGCCGACTGTCCCGAATTGCTGCAAGGCTCGCTGCCCAAGTTGCGAGCCAAGGAATCCATTGACCTGTGCAAGCAGTACGCCGACAAGCCGCTGGTGGTGGTCAACACTGCCAGCTTCTGCGGTTTTGCCCCGCAGTTCGAAGGCCTTGAAGCGCTGCATAAGCGCTACGAGGGGCAAGGGCTGCAAATGCTTGGTGTCCCTTCCAATGACTTCAAGCAAGAGTCCAAGGACAGCGCCGAAACCGCCAAGGTCTGTTACGCCAATTACGGCGTGACGTTCGCCATGACCGAGCCGCAGAAAGTCCGTGGCGATGACGCGACGCATCTGTTTCAGGTGCTGGCGGCACAGAGCAGCGCACCGAAGTGGAATTTCTACAAATATGTGGTCGATCGCCAAGGCAAGGTGATCGCCAATTTCTCCAGCCTGACCAAACCCGATGATCCGGAGTTTATCGCCGCGATCGAAAAGGCGATTGCCTCGAAACCGCTGAAACCCTGATTTGTAGGAGCTGCGGCACGCTGCGATCTTTTGATTTTAAAAAAACAGATCAAAAGATCGCAGCCTCGTTGCACTCGACAGCTCCTACGGGTCGCACAAAATTCAGGCATTAAAAAGCCCCGCTTTCTGTAAAGAGAGCGGGGCTTTTTTGTGGGCGAAGGGCTTAGCCTCGCCGTGCAGCATCAGAAGCGGTAGGTCGCGCCGACACCGAAGCCGTTTGCCGAGTTTTCATACTTGGCGTCGTAGGTCTGGCCGCGATCGTTTTCGTTGCGGATCTTGACCGACTCTTCCTTCAGGTACGAGTAAGCAACGTCGATGGTCAGGTCTTCGGTCGGGCTCCAGCCAGCACCGATGCTGAAGATAGTCCGGTCACCGGTAGGAATGCGCGGCGAACGGTCGACGTTGTTGGTCGGCGACTGGTCGAAGGTCAAACCGGTACGCAGTACCCATTCCTTGTTCAACTGGTACGAAGTACCCAAGGCGTATGCCCAGGAGTCGTGCCAGTTCTGGTCTTCGGTGATTTCACCGAACTGACCGGCCAGCAATGGCTGCACACCGGAGTTCTTGACGGTGATTTTTTCCAGCTGGCTCCAGCGGGTCCAGGTCGAACCGGCGTAAACGTTCCAGCGATCGTTGATTGCCTGGGTGACCGAGAAGTCGATGGACTCAGGGGTGGTGATCTTCAGCGAAGCGTCGTACTTCTGGTTGGCGCCCAGACCAATTGCACCCAGCACACCGTAATTGACCTTGGTGTTGCCTTCGAGCTTGTAGTCGACTTTCGAGTGGTAAGTCAGACCCAGGCGAGTGGTGTCAGTGGCTTGTACCAGCACACCGATGTTGTAGCCCAGCGCGGTGTCGTCACCCTTGATCTTGACCTTGCCATCCGGCGCGGCCTGAGTGACCGACAGATTGGATTCCAGCGTGCCGTCGATGCGGTTGATGGTCGGACCGAAACCGATCGATACCTTGTCGTTGAAGGCGTAGCTGACGGTTGGCTGGAAAGTGATCACTTGTACTTCGGATTTGCTGCCGAAGTAACGGCCGGCAAAGCCTTTTTCGTAGTCGGTAATCAGACCGAACGGCACATAGACGCCGAGGCCGAATGCCCAATGATCATCGATCGGTTTGACGTAGAAGCCCATAGGTACGGAGGTGAAGGGCACCATGTCGCCTTTGTTGCTGCCGCCGTTAGGGCTGGAGCTGGCATCGCTGATATCGGTTTTTGCATCGAGGAATGCAACGCCGCCAGTAACTTGTTCGCGCTTGAGGCGCGACATGCCGGCAGGGTTGCCATAAACAGTGCTTGCGTCGTCGGCAGAAGAAGATCGCCCAGCGTAACCAGTGCCCATCCCGCTGATGCTGTGTTCGTTGATGGCAAAGCCAGCTGCGAAGATCTGGGTGGATGCCATGGTAACGGCGAGGCTAAGGGTGGTTTTGAGCATGACTTTTTTCATTATTAGAACTCCTGGTGATCACCGGGGCGAAAATTACCAAGATTTTCGTCCCAGCGCTATAGTCCGTATGCCTTGAGTTAGAGCGGTTTTGTAGGACAATCCGACCAGATTCGCGACCTGTTGGCAGATCTTCTGAAACCCGGCGGTCAGCAAGCGACCTGATTCACCGTTGAAACACAGGTGTGCCAGGCATAAGTGAAGTCGCGCAGACGACCCTGGGGTTGAAAGGTCTGGCGCCAGATACGCGCCATTCCCAGCAAATCGTTGGAATCGGGGAGAGTGGGGTTGTGTTCTTCCACCAGCAGCCAGGCAATCGCCGTGGCGTAACGCAGATTGACCGTCAGCTCCAGGTGTGGACCGCTCAGGAAAGCATGTTGACTGGCGAGGCCGCGCACCAGGCTGGCGCGTTCCGGGTCGAGCGCCAGGTAATCATCCCAAAGGGCCTGATGGCGATGCTCGGCGATGCGGTAGAGGCCGTGCCCGCGGCGGTCATGCAGGGCGGAACCCAAGGCTGACTGGCTGGCGGCGATGCCCAGCAGCAAAGATTCGGCAGTCGCGCTGTGACGTCCCAGGTAGATCAGCGTAGGACGGATCACGTAGCGGCACAGTTCGCTGGCAGCGATACCCATAAAACCCTCGGTTCTTGTTATTAATGGCGAGTCCTGAAGGGGGCTTGGCAGCTGTGGATCGGTTCAGGCTCGCCGCAAGCGGATCACGCCGCTTGAGTTGAAGTGTAGTGTCATATTCGCGACGTAAAGGCCTGTTTTTAAAATATTTCCCTCTGCGGGGAATATCCGTTATATCCGATGGTGCTTAGCCGCTGAGGGGTAAAAGCGAAACATCGGGCAATAAAAAGCCCCGCATTATGTGCGGGGCTTTTGCTTTTGCAGCCTTTTCGGCTTTCAGGCAACCAGTGCCTGACGGGTACGATCGATCACGGCCTGCAGCGGTTCAGCGCTGGAGTACTGATCGGGGTATAGACGCTCGCTGTGGCGGGCGATACCGTGTTCGTTGACCAGTGTGAAGCTGAAGCAGCCTTTGCGAGCGGCCATGATCAGGCAGTTCATTGGTGCAAAAGCGTTGGTTAGGGTGCGAATGGCATCCTGAGTATGGATTTGAGTAGACATAGTTATTAGGTGTTCCTACAAATGACACGGATAAGAACCGTGCAACGTTAAAACGTTCCAGTAACGTCGACCACCATTGGTCGAACGAAGAACCCGACTGGAACAAAGCAGCCAGTTTGAAGCGCTGATAAGTTGGCGCGCTTGGGCTGGCAGGTAGGTACTTAGGAGGGCAGGCATCACAACGAGGGCAAAGGTTCTGGGCCCGGGGTGAAGATCCTGATCAATTTGCAGGTTGGTTCGGTCAGAGTAAGTGTTCTTCGCAACACCCTTCGCATCATTCGAAGGCAGTGTCGTCGCAAGATTTACCTGGAAACCATCGAGGGGTCGTTCCCGCTTTTTCGGTAGGGCTTCTTGGGAGAAGGCTGACCGTGGGGATGTGTTCGACCGGAATTGACTTTCAGCTTGGTACTAACGCCGCGGATACTAACGGATCGAAACGGGTAAAGCAAACTTCGTGTAGAAAAACATTGCAGCCACAGATTGAGTCTGCTTGGGCTGTTGAGTGACTTGCCCGTAATTGGCGCATTTTTTGACCGTCGGTCAGTGAAGATATCTTCATCAAGACGCGCGCCAGACTGGTTTATCCCCAGACCGACTGCCAAAACGACCCGGAAAAGCGCAGCGATATAACCAGGTAACAGGTACTTGTGCACATTAGTTGCGCAGGCTGTAACGGCGCTGTCATACCAATCCTGACCCCGGTGGCTGCCTGCAACGAAAGTTTAAGTCAATGAAAAACATCGCTTTTTTTTGTTGGTGAAAAAATCGTCAGTTTGACTGCGAGCCCCATTCCATAAGGCTTTGCGAGGGTTGGAGGACGGTTGTCCACTGAGTTATCCACAGCTTCTGTGGATTGTCCCGAGCGCTTGCTCTAGGACGGGCGTGCCGGGTTGTTTTTCGACTTTACCTGTAAGAAAAAGAGAGTAGAGTGGCGCGCCTTCCGATTCGTCCCACAGTGCTTTATGAAGTTTCGCTCAGTATCAGACTCTGTTACCTCACAGCCTTCTCCTGTTACCCCGCCCAAGCGATTTTCCGTTCGCGTTGCCGAATGGCTGCTCGACAGCCCGCGCCTGAGCGACAGTCACAATGCCAAACACCTCGCTGGCCGCCTGCTCAAACAACCGGCGCGTGATGGCGTGGTGGTTGCGCAAAGCCGTCTCGGCCAATTGATGTGCCGCGAATGCGGGAATGCACGGGACCGTCGCATCGGTCAGGATCTGCTACGCCAGGCCGCCCGCGCTGGTGATCGTCGCGCGCAGCAGGAACTCGGTCTGCTCGAAGACTGAGCTGTCCAAGACCTGACACCTTGGTTAACCTTCAGGCTTTATAAGATCGGCGGGAGTGGCTATGGCGATGGACTTGACCAGCGTATTGCTGGGGCTTGCAGCGGCGGGATTGCCACTGCTGGCGCTGGCCTGGCAACTGCAACGCCGGGCGAGCAATGGGCAGGCCGAAGTGGCCCTGCTCGAAGAGCGACTGGCCATGGCGCAACTGGCACAGGACGGGCTCAACGCGCAGCTTGATGCCAGTCGCGACGAAGTCGCCGATCTCGGTCAGGCCAATGCCGCGAAGCAGGCTGATCTCGCCGCCTTGCGCCGCGAAGTCGAGTTGCTGCAAATCGAGCGCGACGACGCCCGCGATGCCTCTCACGCCTGGAACCTCGAACGTGCGAACAAGGAAGCTGAGCTGCGCCGCCTCGACGCACAGGCCGCCTCACTGAACGCCGAACTGCGCGAGCAACAGGAAAGCCACCAGCAACGCCTCAACGACCTGCAAGGCTCACGCGATGAACTGCGTGCGCAGTTTGCCGAACTCGCCGGGAAGATCTTCGATGAGCGCGAGCAGCGCTTTGCCGAGACCAGTCAACAACGTCTTGGGCAGTTGCTCGATCCGCTCAAGGAGCGCATCCAATCCTTCGAGAAACGTGTGGAAGAAAGTTATCAGGCCGAGGCCCGCGAGCGTTTCTCGCTGGCCAAGGAGCTGGAGCGCTTGCAGGCGCTCAACCTGCGTCTGAGCGACGAAGCCACTAACCTGACCCGTGCCCTGAAAGGCCAGAAAACCCAAGGCAACTGGGGCGAGCTGATTCTAGAGCGTGTGCTTGAGCACGCCGGCCTGGAGAAGGGCCGCGAGTACCAGACCCAGGTCAACCTCAAAGGCCCGGATGGCGAGCGCTTCCAGCCTGACGTGATCATTTACCTGCCGGGCGACAAGCAAGTGGTGGTGGACTCGAAGGTGAGTCTCACCGCCTATCAGCAATACGTTGCTGCCGACGACGACTCCCTCGGGCAGATCGCGATCAAGCAGCACGTCCTGTCGTTGCGCAATCACGTCAAAGGCCTGGCCGGCAAGGATTACAAACGTCTGGAAGGCCTGCACAGCCTCGATTTCGTTTTGCTGTTCGTGCCGATCGAAGCGGCGTTTTCGGCGGCGTTGCAGGCTGAGCCAGCACTGTTTCAGGAAGCCTTCGACCGCAACATTGTCATCGTCAGTCCGACGACGTTGCTGGCGACTTTGCGCGTGATCGACAGTCTGTGGAAGCAGGAGCGCCAGAGTCAGAACGCTCGGGAAATCGCCGAGCGCGCCGGGTGGCTGTACGACAAGTTCGTGCTCTTTATTCAGGATCTCGACGAGGTCGGCAATCGACTGCAACAGCTGGATAAAGCCTACAGCTCAGCGCGTAACAAGCTGACAGAAGGGCGCGGCAACCTGGTCAGTCGCAGCGAGCAGCTCAAATTGCTCGGTGCGCGGGCGAGCAAGAGCTTGCCGGCGGACTTGCTGGAGCGGGCGATGACCGATGTCGATGGGCTCGTCGAACTTCCTGAATAAAGATCAAAAGATCGTCCGAACGCGGCCCGAGCCTCCGGACGATCTTTTGCTTCTACAGCGGCAAATACCGACTCAACAACGCCCGCAACGCCGCCGGCTTCACCGGTTTCGGCAAATAATCCAGCCCCGCCGCATGCACCTGCGCAACCATCTCCGGTCGCCCGTCAGCACTGATCACCACCCCCGGCACCGGTTCACCGAGGCGCGTGCGCAACCACGCCATCAACTCGGTGCCGGTATCGCCGTGATCGAGGTGATAGTCGACCAGCGCCAGTTGTGGTCGCACGCCGTCACTCAGCAGCGCCGCACATTCCTCACGATTACGCGCCGTCCACACCTGACAGCCCCAGCGGCTCAACAAGCTATTCATGCCGATCAGAATGCTGTCTTCATTGTCGATGCACAGCACCTGCGCACCGTTCAGTAACTTGCCGTTCAGTTCGACGACGGCACTCTTCGGCACCGCTTGTGAGCAAGCCAGCGGCACGCGGACGCTGAACACACTGCCGCGTCCTGGCCACGAACGCACACGCAAGGTATGCCCGAGTACGCGGCACAAACCATCGGCAATCGCCAAACCCAGCCCGAGGCCTTTTTCGGCGCGGGTCTGATGGCTGTCGAGGCGTTTGAATTCCTCGAAAATCACCTGCTGTTTATCTTCCGGAATCCCCGGCCCGCGATCCCACACTTCCAGACACAGTTCGCCGCCGCCGCGTCGGCGCACGCCCAGCAACACCGGACCCTTGGCATAGCGGAATGCGTTGGTGAGAAAGTTCTGCAGAATCCGTCGCAGCAATTTGATGTCGCTGTCGATGCGCAAATGACTGCCACGCACACGGAAGGTCAAACCTTGTTCCTGTGCCAGCGCCTTGAACTCGGCGCCGAGAATGTCGAACAGCTCATTGACAGCGAAAGGCTTGCGGTCGGGGTTGATCTTGCCGTTTTCCAGTCGGGAGATATCCAGCAGATCGCTGATCAGATCCTCGGCCGAGCGCAACGAGCTGTCGAGGTGCTGCACCAGTTTCTGCGCCTCGCTGCTCAAGCCATCGTCCTGATGAGAGAGGGCGGCAGAGAACAGTCGGGCAGCGTTCAGTGGTTGCATCAAGTCATGGCTGACTGCCGCGAGGAAGCGGGTTTTCGACTGGTTGGCCGCCTCGGCAGTGCCCTTGGCTTCGGTCAACGCGACGTTGAGTTGCGACAGTTCCTGGGTGCGTTCGCTGACCCGTTGCTCCAGGCCTTCGTTAGCTTCGGTCAGCGCTTGTTCGGCTTCGCGGAACGCGGTGATGTCGGTGAAACTCATGACGAAGCCGCCGCCCGGCATCGGGTTGCCGATCAACTCGATCACCCGGCCGTTGGGGAACAGCCGCTCAGACGTATGCGCACGGCCCTGACGCATCCAGTGCAAACGGCGGGCAACGTGCACTTCCGCTTCACCGGGGCCGCACAGACCGCGTTCGGCGTTGTAGCGAATGATGTCGGCAATCGGCCGGCCGACGCTGATCAAGCCGTCGGGGTAGTTGAACAGTTCCAGATAGCGCCGGTTCCACGCCACCAGTTTCAGCGACTGGTCGACCACGCTGATGCCTTGGGTAATGTTCTCGATCGCACCTTGCAGCAGGGCGCGGTTGAACTGCAGCACTTCCGAGGCTTCGTCGGCGATTCGGACTACATCCTCCAGTTGCATTTCCCGACCTTCGATGGCGGCTTTTACCACGGCGCGCGTCGAAGAAGCGCCAAGCACACCGGCCAACAAACGCTCGGTATGGGCGATCCATTCGCCGTCGGCATTCTGGTTCGGGTTGAAGCCTTTACCCTGGCGATAGGCGAAGCGGATGAAGCTTTGGCGCGCACGTTCTTCACCGACAAAGCGCGCGGCCAGTTGCAGCAAGTCGTCGATCTGCACCGCCAGCATCGAGCGTGCACTCGGCCGTGCGCTGATCTCCTGTCCGATGAAGCGCCCGGCCTGCCAATGCTCCGACACGCGCGTACGCGACAGCACCGAAACCCAGGCAAACAAGGTGAAGTTACCGGCCAGCGACAACACCACACCTTGGGTCAGTGGGGTAATCGGCAGGTTCAGCGGATTACTGTGCAACCACGCCAGCCCCGGAAAACTGCTCAGCGACCAGCCAAGGCTGTGCGCGGCAATCGGCAGGATCAACGTGTAGAACCACAAGAAAGTACCGGCGGCCAGACCTGCGAAAACACCGCGACGGTTGGCCTGTTTCCAGTACAGCGCGCCGAGCATCGCTGGCGCCAGTTGGGTCACGGCAGCGAAAGCGATCTGGCCGATGGTCGCCAGGCTCGCGGTCGAGCCAAGCAGGCGATAGCTGACATACGCCAGCAACAGGATCACCACGATACTCACGCGCCGCACCGACAGCATCCACTGACGGAACACTTCAAACGGGCGCTCGGCGTTATTGCGGCGCAGCAACCACGGCAACAGCATATCGTTGGAGACCATGGTCGACAGCGCCACACTGGCAACAATCACCATGCCGGTTGCCGCTGACGCGCCGCCGATGAATGCCAGCATCGCCAGCGCCGGATGGGCCTGAGCCAGTGGCAGGCTGATCACGAAGGAATCGGGCAGCACGTCGCTGGGCAGCAGCATCTGACCGGCTAAAGCGATCGGGACTACAAACAAAGCAGCCAGTGCGAGGTACGCCGGAAACACCCATTTGGCCAGACGCAGATCCTGCGGATCAATGTTCTCCACCACCGTGACGTGGAACTGCCGGGGCAGGCAGATGATCGCCATCATCGCCACACCGGTCTGCACCACCATCGACGGCCAGTTGATGGTTTCTTTCCAGTATTCCTCAAGCCGCGGGGCGAGCATGGCCTGGTTGAACAAGTCATCGAAACCGTCATACAGGCCATAGGTGACGAAGGCGCCGACGGCGAGAAACGCGAACAGTTTGACCAGCGATTCGAAGGCAATCGCCAGCACCATGCCACGGTGGTGTTCGGTGGCATCGAGGTTGCGCGTACCGAAAACGATGGTGAACAGCGCCAGCACCAGCGACACGATCAGCGCGGTGTCCTGCGCGCGGGTGCCCATGGCGTCGGCACCGGCACCGATCAACAGGTTCACGCCGAGGACAATGCCTTTGAGTTGCAGGGCGATATAAGGAAGGACACCAACCAGACAGATCAGCGCGACAACCACGGCCAGCGATTGCGATTTGCCGTAACGCGCGGCGATAAAGTCAGCGATGGAGGTGATGTTCTCCTGTTTGCTGATCATCACCATTTTCTGCAGAACCCACGGCGCGCCCACCAACAGCAGGATCGGCCCGAGGTAAATCGGCAGGAATGACCACAGTTGTTCCGCCGCCTGACCGACTGCGCCAAAGAACGTCCAACTGGTGCAGTAAACCGCCAGCGACAGGCTGTACACCCAGGCACGCATACGCGGCGGCAACGGCGCGCTGCGGCGGTCGCCGTAGAAGGCGATGGCGAACATGATGGCCATATAGGCCAGGGCGACGGCGGCGATCAGCCCGGTGGACAGCGACATGCAACACTCCCGACAAAAGACTCCCCGGCACTCCTGCCCGGGCGGACAGTCTCGCATGCGCGGGGCGGTTAGTCAGTGTCGACCAAGGTCGTGGCGTGGCGGGGTGTCGCAGGTTTGGAACCGGGTGGTTTTTGTGGTGACCGGTCGGGCCTCATCGCTGGCAAGCCAGCTCCCACATTATTCACGGCGCCACAAAATCAGGGTTCACTGGAGATCTTTGTGGGAGCTGGCTTGCCAGCGATGGCGTCAGTCCTGACGCAGTGCAATATCAATCAGCCGATGCAGCTCATCCACCTCCAGCGCCGCCGCCGAAAACAGAATCCGGAACACCACCGGCGCAACCACCAGATTGATCAACCGATCAACAGTCGGTGCCACTTCATCCGGGTGCCGCTCAATGATCGTCTGCAACTGCGCGCCAATGATCGTTACGCAATACCCCGGCGTCGCGCTCGCCTGCACGTCGCGCATCATATTGCGCCCGGGCTCGGAACTCATCTCGTCGAGATACTGCTCGGCCCACGCACGGATATCGCTGCGCAAACTGCCGGTTTGCGCCGGTTCACTGTCCGGGCGCATGCGGGCGAGGGCCACGTCGGCAAGCAGCGCCGCCAGATCACCCCAGCGCCGGTAAATCGTCGACGGCGTAACTCCCGCACGCGCGGCGATTTGCGGGACAGTCACGGTCGAACGCTCCTGTTCCTGCAGGAGCGCGCGGACTGCCGAATGAATTGCATCTTGCACCCGGGCACTGCGGCCGCCGGGGCGTAAACCTTCTTTAATAGCCATGGGGCAGACCTTAACACAAAGAATTTGCTTTAAGCGCGAGGCAGTAGCACACTCCGCAAAAGCAAAAAATTAGCTTTTGCGGAGTGTGCACATGACCAGTCTTGCTTCCAATCGATCCAGCCTGTGGTTTCTGGCGATCACCTTACTCAGTTTTCTCGCCGCCTCCACTGCGCCGACGCCGTTGTATCACTTGTATCAAGATCAACTGCACTTCTCGGCAGCGGTGCTGACGCTGATCTTTGGCGTTTATGCGCTCAGTCTGTTGGCCGCGCTATTAACCGTCGGCTCGCTGTCCGATCACCTGGGACGCAAACCGGTGATCTTCACCGCCGTGCTGCTCAATGCGTTGGCGATGCTTGTGTTTATCTACGCTGACAGCGTGGCGTGGCTGATCAGTGCGCGCGTACTGCAAGGGTTTGCCACCGGCATGGCCACGGCTGTTTTGAGCGCGACCCTGCTCGACACCGACCGTCAGCAAGGACCGTTGATCAACAGTGTGGCGCCGTTGCTGGGCATGGCATTGGGCGGCATGGGCTGCGGTTTGTTGGCCGAATTTGCGCCTGCGCCGTTGCAACTGACCTATTGGCTGCTGCTCGCCCTGTTTGTATTGCAGGGCGTTTATGTCTGGCGCCTGCCGGAAAGTGTCACGCCGCAAGCGGGGGCGTGGGCATCGTTGCGGCCGACATTGCACGTGCCGAATCAAGCGCGCTCAACCTTGTGGCAAGTCCTGCCTTTGAACACCGCAACCTGGGCGCTCGGCGGTTTTTATGCATCGTTGGCGCCATCGCTGGTGCGCACCGCCACCGGTTCGGCGTCCAATCTGATCGGCGGCGCAACCGTGGCAGCCTTGACGGTGACCGGTGCATTGATGATTTTCACGCTGCGCAATCGTCCCGCGATTCGAGCGTTGCAGTTGGGCGCGAGCCTGTTGCCGATCGGTCTGGTGTTGATTCTGCTGGGGGTGCACAGCGCCAGTCTGTCGCTGTTTTTCCTCGGCACGCTGGTGGCCGGTTGCGGCTTCGGTTCAGGCTTTCTCGGCGCCGTGCGCAGTTTGGTGCCGCTGGCCTTGCCCCATGAACGGGCGGGGTTGATGGCGGCCTATTACGTGCTCAGTTATCTGGCGTTCTGCCTACCAGCGTTGCTCGCCGGGCACTTGTCGCGCAGCTACGGTTTGCTGGCGACCACCGATGGTTACGGGACGATTTTGATCGTGTTGGCTGTTGGCGCGCTGTTGTTGAGCCTGCGCCCATCGGCAGCCAAAGTGTGCCGCGCTCCATAAACGGTGCGCTTTCGGTTAGCCTTGCCCAGCCTTCTTCTCACGGATCGACTCATGAAGATTATTCGCAGCAAGACCTTCACCGCCGAGCGCGCCTGGGACGCGCTGGACATCGCCAACATGAACGGCATCACCACGCGCCTGCACTGGACGGATCAGCCGTATAAATGGCACGTCAACGACGGCGAGGAAGTGTTCGTGGTGCTCGATGGCCAAGTGCGGATGCATTACCGCGAGCAGGGCGAAGAAAAGCAGGTGCAGCTCGATGTCGGTGACATCTTCTACGCGAGCGTTGGCACCGAGCACGTCGCCCATCCGCAAGGCGCAGCGCGGATTTTGGTAATCGAAAGCGAAGGCAGCGTCTGATTGCTTATTGGTAAAACAGATAACAGTTAGAGATATTACCCGTTATATAGATATTCGATTCGGTTCTACCATGGACTCAACCTCACCAGAGGACAGGAGTTCATGATGATTTGCCCCAACAGCGCCAAACCCGGTATCAAGCCGTTCCGTCAGCTTCAGCATCCGCGCGAAGTGATCCGCCAGTTCACCCCCAACTGGTTTGCCGCCACCATGGGCACCGGTGTGCTGGCGTTGGCGCTGGCGCAACTGCCCTTGGCCATTCCAGGCCTGCACGCCATCGCCGAAGGTTTGTGGTTGTTCAACATTCTGTTGTTCAGCCTGTTTACCGTCGCTTACGCCGCGCGCTGGATCTTGTTCTTCGATGAAGCGCGACGGATCTTCGGCCACTCCACGGTATCGATGTTCTTCGGCACCATTCCCATGGGCCTGGCGACGATTATCAACGGCTTTCTGCTGTTCGGCCTGCCGCGCTGGGGGGATGGAGTGATTCATCTCGTCGAAGTGCTGTGGTGGATCGACGTAGCCCTGTCGCTGGCCTGCGGCGTGTTGATTCCGTACATGATGTTTACCCGTCAGGAACACAGCATCGATCAGATGACCGCCGTTTGGTTGCTGCCGGTGGTGGCAGCAGAAGTGGCAGCGGCCAGCGGTGGCTTGCTCGCACCGCATCTCACCGAAGATCAGTCGCAACTGGTGGTACTGACGACAAGCTACGTACTCTGGGCCTTTTCCCTCCCGGTGGCATTCAGCATTCTGACCATCCTGTTGCTTCGCATGGCCCTGCACAAACTGCCCCACGAAAACATGGCCGCTTCGAGCTGGCTGGCCCTAGGCCCGATCGGCACCGGCGCGCTGGGCATGTTGCTGCTCGGCGGTGATGCGCCAGCGATCTTCGCGGCGAACGGTCTGCCGGGCATTGGTGAAATCGCTTCGGGCCTGGGTCTGGTGGCCGGAATTACGCTGTGGGGCTTTGGTCTGTGGTGGATGCTGATGGCGCTGCTGATCACCGTGCGTTACTTGCGCGACGGCATCCCGTTCAACCTCGGCTGGTGGGGATTCACCTTCCCGTTGGGCGTGTATTCGCTGGCAACCCTGAAACTTGCAAGCACCCTGAACCTGACGTTTTTCAGCGTTGTCGGTACGGTGTTGGTGATGTTGCTGACGTTGATGTGGCTGATTGTCGGCAAACGCACCGTGCAAGGTGCCTGGCGTGGCGAGCTGTTTGTCTCGCCGTGCATCGCAGGTTTGAAGAAATAACCGGAAAAGTTTAGGTAAGGTGTGGCCTGGATCGCGCTTCGAGATTCCAATAAGCAGTACCCAGGCCTCGCTACCTTCAACATCAGGGAAACACGGAAGATGAGTCACCCCTCACAGTTCAACCTGCTGCGCACCCGGCGCTTCTTGCCGTTTTTCATCACGCAGTCCCTCGGCGCGTTCAACGACAACGTGTTCAAGCAGTCGCTGATCCTCGCCATTCTCTATCGGCTGACCATCGAGGGTGACCGTTCGATCTGGGTCAACCTGTGTGCGTTGTTGTTTATCCTGCCGTTTTTTCTGTTCTCGGCATTGGCCGGGCAGTTTGGCGAAAAATTCGCCAAGGACGCGCTGATCCGTCTGATCAAACTCGCGGAAATCGCGATCATGGCCGTAGGATCGGTCGGTTTCCTGTTCGATCATTTGTCGCTGATGCTGGTGGCGCTGTTTGCCATGGGCACTCATTCGGCGCTATTCGGGCCGGTGAAGTATTCGATTCTGCCGCAGGCGCTGCGCGAGGATGAGCTGGTGGGTGGTAACGGCCTGGTGGAGATGGGCACGTTTCTGGCGATTCTCGCCGGAACGATCGGCGCCGGGGTCATCATGTCTTCGACCCATTACGCGCCGCTGGTCTCTACAGCCATTGTCGGTATCGCCGTGCTGGGTTATCTGGCCAGCCGCAGTATTCCTCGTGCCGCAGCCGCGTCGCCGGAAATGCGCCTGAACTGGAACATCTTCAGTCAATCCTGGGCCACCCTGAAACTCGGTTTGGGCCAGACCCCGGCGGTGTCGCGTTCGATTGTCGGTAACTCGTGGTTCTGGTTTGTCGGGGCGATTTACCTGACGCAGATTCCGGCCTATGCCAAAGAGTGGATGCACGGTGATGAAACTGTTGTAACGCTGATTCTCACTGTGTTCTCGGTCGGTATTGCACTTGGCTCGATGCTTTGCGAGAAGCTGTCCGGGCGCAAGGTCGAGATCGGCCTGGTGCCGTTCGGCTCGTTTGGCCTGACCGTGTTCGGTCTGCTGCTGTGGTGGCATTCCGGTGGAATCCCCGACAGCATCACCGGCCATAGCTGGATTGAAGTGCTGGGCTTCGTGCATACCTGGGCGGTGTTGGTCGACATACTCGGCCTCGGTATTTTCGGTGGTTTCTACATCGTCCCGCTGTATGCCTTGATCCAGTCGCGCACCGCCGAGAACGAGCGCGCACGGGTGATTGCTGCGAACAACATTCTCAACGCACTGTTTATGGTGGTGTCGGCCATTGTCTCGATTGTGTTGTTGAGTGTGGCCAAACTGTCGATCCCGCAGTTGTTCCTGGTGGTGTCGTTGCTGAACATCGGCGTCAACGCCTACATCTTCAAAATCGTCCCCGAGTTCAGCATGCGCTTCATGATCTGGCTGCTCAGCCATTCCATGTACCGCGTCGAACATCGAAACCTCGAAGCGATTCCCGACGAGGGCGCGGCATTGCTGGTGTGCAACCACGTGTCGTTCGTCGATGCCTTGCTGATTGGTGGTGCAGTGCGTCGGCCGATTCGCTTTGTCATGTACTACAAGATCTACAACTTGCCGGTGCTGAACTTTATCTTCCGTACAGCGGGAGCTATTCCTATCGCCGGGCGTCAGGAAGATATTCAGATCTACGAAAAGGCCTTCACCCGTATTGCTCAATATCTGAAGGACGGCGAACTGGTGTGCATTTTCCCTGAGGGAAAATTGACTGCCGATGGCGAAATGAACGAATTCCGGGGCGGGCTGACGCGGATTCTCGAGGAGACGCCGGTGCCGGTGATTCCGTTGGCGTTGCAGGGGTTGTGGGGGAGTTTCTTCAGTCGCGATCCGAACAAGGGCCTGTTTCACCGGTTGTGGTCGCGGGTCACGCTGGTGGCGGGTGCGCCGGTGGGCGTTGAAGTGGCAGAGCCGGCAAAGTTGCAGGCGTTGGTTGGGGAGTTGCGCGGGGCTGTTAGATAACCGCTGATTGAGCAGGCCTCATCGCTGGCAAGCCAGCTCCCACAGAGCTCTACAGTGAACATATCATTTATGTACACCACCGAACCTGTGGGAGCTGGCTTGCCAGCGATGGGGCCAGTGGCTTAAGCGCTGACCTTGAGGCCAATCAACCCGGTAATGATCAACGCCACACTGGCCAGCCGAATCAACGCCATCGACTCGCCAAACAGGATGATCCCGGCAATCACCGTGCCCACGGCACCGACGCCGGTCCAGATCGCATAGGCTGTACCCAACGGCAATTCCTTCATTGCAAGGCCCAGCAGGCCAAGGCTGATGGCCATGGCAGCAACGGTCAGTACGGTGGGCAGCGGGCGGGTGAAGCCGTCGGTGTATTTCAGGCCGACGGCCCAGCCGACTTCGAACAGGCCGGCGAAAAACAGAATGATCCAGGACATGAGAGACCTCCATCGATTGACGGGGTCGTCCCCAGATTAATGACTCGATCGAGCCGCAGGGTCGTCCCCGCGTTGCGCGCTAGTTTGACCAGCATTAACCCGGGGATCAAGTTTGCAGGTCAGTCCGCCGTTTGCTGCGCCAGAGTCTCGCGATCTTCCTTTTCACTCATGCGCCGGAAGTACGTCGACAGCAGTGCGCCGGAAATATTGTGCCAGACGCTGAACAGTGCGCTCGGAACCGCCGCCAAGGGCGAAAAATGCGCACTGGCCAACGCGGCGCCCAACCCCGAATTCTGCATGCCCACTTCCAGTGCCAGCGACTTGCGTTGGGCCAGCGGCAACTTGAACAGGCGCCCGGTGAAGTAGCCCAGCAAATAACCGAAGCTGTTGTGCAGCATCACTACGGCCATGATCAGCAGGCCGGATTCGGCGATTTTCGCCTGGCTGGCGGCCACTACGGCGGTGACGATGATCACGATGCTGACCACCGACACCAGCGGCAACACATCGACGGCGTGACGAACCTTGTCGCCAAGCAAACGCTGGGCAACCACGCCAAGAATGATCGGTAGCAATACCACTTGCAGGATCGACCAGAACAGCTCCATGAACGACACCGGCAGCCAAGCCGAAGCCAGCAGCCAGATCAACGCCGGGGTCAGCAGCGGGGCGAGGAGGGTGGTGACGGCGGCGATTGCCACCGACAACGCCAGATCGCCGCGAGCCAGCCAGGTCATCACGTTGGACGAAGTACCGCTCGGGCAGCAACCGACCAGAATCACCCCGACGGCGATTTCCGGCGGCAAGTGAAAGACCTGGCAAAGCAACCACGCCATACCGGGCATGATCACGAAATGTGCAACCACGCCCAGCGCCACGCGCCACGGATGGCGGGCGACGGCAGCGAAGTCGTCAAGTTTGAGGGTCAGGCCCATGCCGAACATCACCAGCCCGAGCAGCGGCACGATCGCGCCTTTGAGACCGAGGAACCACGCCGGTTGCAGGAACGCAATCACCGCGAAAATCAGAACCCAGTAAGCGAAGGTATTGCCGACGAAGCGGCTGAGTGCAGCCAGTGCGCGCATGGCTTGATCCTTATTATTTTTTACACCAAAAAACACTGTGGGAGCAGGCTTGCCAGCGATGGCGGCGTGTCAGACTCCACATAAGCCATCTGTAACACCGCTATCGCTGGCAAGCCAGCTCCCACATTTGAACCGGTCCCTTCATCAGGAACTGGTTGGCTTTAGATCCCCTGCGGAGTCTCTTCCCCACCCAAAGCTTCCACCAGCGCCGGCAGGAAGTCGCCAAAGGTCAGCATCATCAGGGTGAAGCTGGCATCCAGTTGTCCCAATGCCTCATCACCACCGTCCTGCTCCGCCTGATCCTGCAACAGATCTTCGAACTTCAGACGCTTGACGGTCATCTTGTCATCGAGCATGAACGACAGCTTGTCCTGCCAGGCCAGCGAAAGCTGCGTGACGACTTTACCAGTGCTCAGGTGCAGCTGGATTTCTTCGCTGGTCAGGTCCTGACGCTTGCAACGGACGATACCGCCATCTTCGTGGGTATCGCGCAGTTCGCATTCGTCCAGAACATAGAAGTCGTCGGCAGCTTTCTGCGTGGTGACCCATTCGGTCATGGTCGCGGTTGGCGACATTTTCACGGTCAGCGGACGGACGGGCAGGGTGCCGATCACTTCACGCAGGGTCGACAGCAGGTCTTCGGCGCGTTTCGGGCTGGCCGAGTTGACCAGAATCAGACCCTGTTTCGGCGCGATGGCGGCGAAGGTCGACGAGCGACGGATAAAGGCGCGCGGCAGGAACGCCTGGATGATTTCATCCTTGATCTGATCGCGTTCCTTTTTATAGACCTTGCGCATCTGTTCGGCTTCGATCTCTTCGACCTTTTCCTTGACCGCGTCACGCACGACGCTGCCCGGCAGAATACGTTCTTCTTTACGCGCGGAAATCAGCAGGAAGTCACCGCTGACGTGCACCAGTGGAGCATCTTCGCCTTTGCCGAACGGCGCGACGAAACCGTAGGTGGTCAACTCCTGGCTTGCACATGGACGCGCCAGTTTGGTGGCCAGTGCAGTTACCAGCGCCTCGGCATCGACAGGCACTACATGCCACAGT
>NZ_JBITSX010000050.1:0-50527 GCF_044541255.1 Pseudomonas sp. NPDC085632
GATCAAAGTGATTCGATCAACCATCAGCATGTTCGGGGCGGGCAGTTGCGCGTTACCTGGGCCGACCAGCTCACCGCGACTGCAGCGCAGCAGATCTTCCCGAGTAAAGGCGTTTTGTTTGGTCATGCGAGCTCCTCAATAATCCCATGCGGCAGGTGGGGCAAATCTTCCCGACCGTTCGAAGCGTTCATGCCTCGAACCGGCAGCCTACTCATAGACTATTGCGTTGTGGTGAAAGTCACAGCACCAAGGACATGAATGTACACTTGTGCACTGAAATTTTTATTCAAGCCCCTTTTGAGGCTCGTTCGGGTGCCTAAGACTGCCGCACTTTCGCTTTTCACGCCAGTCGCGAATGGTCGAAAGGCCCACACTACGACACCCAGCGCTGCAGAATCTGCTGCAGATCATTACGTTTGAACGGCTTCGCCAAATAATCGTTCATGCCCGCCGACAGACAGGTTTCGCGGTCACCCTGCAAGGCATTGGCCGTCAGGGCGATGATCGGCACTTCGCTGCGGCCCGGCAGAAGACGGATCTGCCGTGTCGCTTCGTAGCCATCAATGATCGGCAAGCGGCAATCCATGAGAATCACTTCGAAGTCGCTGCCCTCGGCGCTGCGCACGGCTTGTGCGCCATCGATGGCAACACTGACAGTAAAGCCCAGACTGCGCAGCATCGCTTCAATCACGGTCTGGTTCACCGGGTTGTCTTCGACCAGCAGGACATTGCGCCCTTCGCCCTGGCCCTTGCCGTTCAGCGCACGCGGTGCGGCCAATGTCGGCAGCGTCTGTTTATAGAGTGCGAGCGGAATTTCCAGGGTGAACACCGAGCCGCGACCTTCCTCGCTCTGCGCGCGCAAGGTGCCCCCCATGCGTTCGGCCAGCGTACGGGCGATCGGCAGACCGAGGCCGGTGCCGCCGTAGCGTCGAGAAATCGAACTGTCGGCCTGCTGGAAAGCGTTGAACATCAACTCCAGACTTTCAGAAGAAATACCGATGCCGCTGTCGCGCACCGAACAGGTGAACCACAGCAGTTCGTGATCCAGCGACTGCCACTGCGCCTCGATGCTGACCCGACCGTGCTCGGTGAATTTCAGCGCGTTGCCGACCAGGTTGACCAGAATCTGCCGGATCCGCGTCGGATCGCCCTGTACCTGCAAACCGCGCATGTCGTCCGGGATGCGCAGATTCAGCGCCAGCCCTCGCTGTACCGCGCTGTGCTGGAACGACTGCGCGCAGGCGCCGATCAGTTCGGCGAGGTTGAACGGGATGTGCTCCAGTTCCAGCTCGGAACGTTCGATGCGCGAGAAGTCGAGAATATCGTTAATGACTTTCAGCAGGTGTTCGGTGGACTCCGAGGCGAGAGCGGCGTATTCGACCTGCTCCTCGGTCATCTCGGTGGTTTCCAGCAATTGCAGCATGCCCAGCACGCCGTTCATGGGCGTGCGCAGTTCATGGCTCATCATCGCCAGGAAATCGGACTTGGCGTTGTTGGCCTTTTCCGCTTCTTCGCGGGTCTGGATCAGTTGCGCCATGGCTTGATGCTGCTCACGGCTGGCCTGCTCCAGCGCCTGGGCGAGGTTATTGATGTGTTGTGACAGGGCACCGAGTTCGGTGTCATCGACAATGGGCAGTGGCGTTTTGTAGTCGCCGTCTTGAATGGCCTTCACCGCGTCGCCGATATCGCGGATCGGCTGCGACAAGCTGCCGGCCAGACGCCGCGCCAACACAAACGTGAAGAGCAGGGCGAACAGCGCGAGAATTGCGGCCTTGAACAGGATTTCCTGCTGGCGCTGACTGAAGGCATCGTTGGACAGACCGACGATCACCCGGCCCAGATAATCTTCGCTGGCCCCGCCATTGTTGACCTTGCCGTCCTGAAAGAAATCGTTGTGCAGGGCGATGCGCTGCAAGCGTACCGGCGCCTGGAATACTTCGACCTGATGCGGTCGGCTGTGCGCGGCGGCGGGTTGCTCGACGTACACCAGAATCCGGTTGGCGCTGTCCTGCACTTCAAGAAAACGCACATTGGGCGTGGCCAGCGTGGCTTTGAGCAGGCTTTCCAGCACTTCGTTGTTGCCGGAAATCACTCCGTATTGGGTAGCGGGTGCCAGTTGGTTGGCGATCAGTTGGCCGGTGTGGTTCAGTTCCTGACGCAAATCCTGAATGCGCACGAAGGTGAAGAAGCTGATCAACAACAGGGTCAACAACAACGCCGGACCCAGGCTGATCAGTTGGGTGCGGGTATTGATGTCCCAACGGCGACGGAAACTCATGGGCGGTGTTCTCCTTCAGCCAGCGTGCTGGCGACAGACGCTTCATTCAACGGTTCGATACCGAGTGAACGAGCGACCTGCGCATTACTTGAGACCTTGAAACGTGCGGGGTAGAGGGTTCGCGGCCAACTGGCCGGCGGTTGGTCGAGCAATTGATCGAGCATCGCCAGCCAGTCGTTCTGATCGCTGTACGTACTGGCAAGGCTGCCGGCGCGAACGAATGCTACGTTGGGACCGACCAGCGCGACTTGCCGTGAGTAGCTGCTGAGCAGCAGGTTTTTCGCGGTTTTCGGGTTGTACAGGTCGGGGTCGTCGAGGCCCAGCAAGACGTCGCTGTTCTTCAGCACGGTTTGCAAGGGACGGCTGTCGTGGGTGTTGTCCCAGCGCTGGCTGACGACTTGCAGTTTCAGCTGTTCGGCGGCGAGATTCAGTTCCTTGAGAAGGAATTCGCTGTGCTGATCAAACAGCACGCCGATCCGCCGGGCCTGGGGCAAAATGCGCCGAATCAATTGCAGCTGGCGGCCCAGCGGCGGATCACTCCACAGCAAACTCAAATGCGCCGGTTGCGCGCTGCCCAAGCGCTGGCGAGCCTGCAGGCGACTGATGCGCAGTACCAGTGTTGCCGGCCCTTGCGGTTCTTGCAGACGCCAGTCGAGACTCGGCAGGTCGAGCAGAATCAGGCGCAGGCTGGCGGGCAGTTTGCCCGGTGCCGGCAGACTGGCCAGCGGCTGGAAACGCACATTGTCGGTCGGGCGCAATTCGCTGAGTGCCTGCACGAACGCTTGCACGCCAGGACTCTCCTCGGCGCCGGTCAACAGAATATCGGCCGCCTGCACCGCCACGCCGTGCAGCCATGCGGTCAGAAACAGGCAGACCCCGGCCAGCCAGTGGCCAAGGGTTGGCAGCTTCCGTGACGGCCCGTAGCGCATCCTAGAACTCCAGCTCGGCACTGAAGTACATCACTCGGCGCTCGTCGTAATTGTTGTCGACGAAGGTGGTTGGCTCATGATCGAGGCGCTGTTGCAGCACGCCGGCCAGTTGCAGTTGCGCTTTGCCCATTGGAATGCGTTTGGCGATGCGCGTGTCGACGCGTTCGAAACGGTAGCCGTTGAGCGCGTTGTCGCCGTAATAGAAGAGGGCGCTGTTCCAGCCATGGCCCCAGTCGCGGAGCCAGCCGGCCGAACCGCTGTTGCGCGAAGTGAACTGCTGATCCAGTGGGTTACTCGCCTCGGCATCGACGAAGGCGTACGTAAAACGCAAGCGGTCGGCCAGGCTCACGCGCCAGTCGAGCTGTGCTTCAGTACCGCGAAACCGTGAGCTGTTGGCGTTGCTCGCGATGTATTGGTTGTTGCGCAGCGGCTCACTGATCATTCCGGTGATCTCGTCGTAGAACAGCTTCACATCCAGGGCCAGGCCCAGTTCGGCGAAATAGCCGTTGTAGCCCAGCTCCCGCGAGCGCATGTGTTCCTGATCGAGATCGCCCGGGCCACGCGTCTTGACAAAGTAGCGCGCCGAAGACTGGCCGTAGGCCGAGGGTCGCAGGTTGCTGACCTGATAGCTCCAGTTCACATTGTTCTCGAACATGTCCGGCGAGCGGATCGCCTCCGAGTACACCGCGCGCAAGCCGTGACGCGGGTTGATCAGGTAATTGACGGCAAATCGCGGGGTCAGCGAACTGCCGATCAATTGCGTGTCTTCGAACATCGCACCGCCCTGCAACAGCCAGTGTTCCGTGGCACGCCATTCCAGTTGGCCGAACGCGCGCCACGTGGTGTCGTCCAGCGTGCCATTGAAGTAGGTCTCGGAGTCGGCGCGGTCGTAACGATAGTTCATGCCGCTGACCAGGCGCAGGCTGTCGGACAGGCTGAGGGTGTCTTGCAATTCGAGGTCGTAACGCGATTCGCGGGCGCTCTGGTCGATGTCGCCGCACAGGGTTCGACTCGCACCGTTGCGCCACTGATCGAGCACCTGATTGGCCAGAGCCATTTCCTGCGGGGTGCCGGGCTCAGCGCCGGGGCCGGTGAACCGGGTGATGTTGCGCGCCAGACGTTCGGTGTAATTCGGGTTGAGTTGCCACAACTGCGTCAGTTCAGGGCTGAACGACACTTCGGCATCGCAGGCGCGCCAGGTTTGCTGTCGATCCCAGTGTTGCGCCGAGCCTTGTATATAAAGGCTGTGTTCGGGGTTGATGTCGAGGTTCCAGCGCACCGAGCCGGCATAGTCCTTGGCGACCACGTCGGAATTGTTCCCGGCGGCAGTAATCCCGGAGAACACCGGACGGTACGTGTACGGCCGTTGGTTGGTGCCGTCCTTTGCGTTGACCTGCCAGTCGAGGCTCTGGTTATCGCTGAGGGTGTGGCTGACCGCAAGACTGAAACGGTTCAAGCGGCGGCTGTCACGGTAGTCGGCGCCGGTGCGATCGCTGTCGAAGCCGTCGTCCTCCTGGCCGGACAACGACAGGCGCAGATCACCGCCATTCCAGCCGGTGCCCTGGCTGGCATAAAAATCATTGATGCCGCGTTGGCCACGGGTGTACTTCAACCGCGTGCCGTGGCTGTCCGCCGGGTTCCGAGTGATGATATTGACCACTGCCATCAGCGCGTTGGCGCCGTAACTGACGGTGTTCGGGCCGCGAAAAACCTCGATGCGCTCGATGTCTTCCACGGCCACCGGAATATCGCTCCAGTCCACCGTGGACAAACCGGCGCGATACACCGAGCGGCCGTCGATCAGCACCTGCATGCGCCGTGCTTCGCTGGCGTTGGTGCCGTGGTAGTTGACCGCCGCCTGATTGCCGCTGATGTTGCCGACCATCATTCCCGGCACCAGCCGCAGCAGTTCGCTGATGTCGCGTGCGCCGCTGGCGTTGATCAATTCGCTGTCGATGACGGTCATGCTCCCCGGCACTTCTGCCGGCGTCTGTTTCAGGCGCGTGGCGGTCAGCACCTGCGGCAGTGCTTCGTTGTCCAGGAACAGGTCGTCCGCCAGCACTAGCGGGCTGAACAGCAGCGCCAGTAAGACAGACGAACGCGGGGACGCAGAGCCAAAAGACACGACACAACCTTGATAGCGAAGAATTGGCGCGCATGTTAACCGAGGACAGCGACTTTTCCAGTCACGTTGCAGGCATTTTCCTAGGTTTTATTGGTCTTCTTCCTACAAGTGTCGGTAATTGTTGCGGGGGCTGGCCGGGACCGGGTCGCCCCGTATAATGCCGGCATCGCCACTGGTATGGATTAACGGATTGCATATGACTGAACAGCGCCCGATTGCGGTCCTGGGAGGCGGAAGTTTTGGTACCGCCGTGGCCAATCTATTGGCCGAGAACGGCCATCAAGTCCGGCAGTGGATGCGTGACCCCGAGCAGGCCGAGGCCATCCGGGTCAATCGCGAAAACCCGCGTTACCTCAAAGGCATCAAGATTCTGCCGGGGGTGACCGCCGTCACCGACCTGCAGGAAACCCTCGACGCCTGCGATTTGTGTTTTGTCGCGCTGCCTTCCAGCGCGCTGCGCACGGTACTCGCCGCCCACGCCGAGCGGTTGAGCGGCAAGATGCTGGTCAGCCTGACCAAGGGCATCGAAGCCCAGACGTTCAAACTGATGAGCCAGATCCTCGAAGAGATCGCCCCGAACGCGCGTATCGGCGTGTTGTCCGGGCCGAACCTGGCGCGGGAAATTGCCGAGCACGCACTGACCGCCACTGTGGTCGCCAGTGAAGACGAAGAATTGTGCAAGGCCGTGCAGGCTGCGCTGCACGGTCGCACTTTCCGCGTTTACGCCAGCGCTGACCGTTTCGGTGTCGAGTTGGGCGGGGCGTTGAAAAACGTCTACGCGATCATCGCCGGCATGGCGGTGGCGCTGGAGATGGGCGAGAACACCAAGAGCATGCTGATTACTCGCGCACTGGCGGAGATGACTCGCTTTGCCGTGAATCAAGGCGCCAACCCGATGACCTTCCTCGGTCTGGCTGGTGTTGGCGATCTGATCGTCACTTGCTCGTCGCCGAAGAGCCGCAACTATCAGGTCGGTTTCGCGTTGGGTCAGGGCTTGAGCCTCGACGAAGCAGTGTCGCGCCTCGGTGAAGTCGCTGAAGGCGTCAACACGCTGAAAGTGCTCAAGGCCAAATCCCAGGAAGTCGGCGTGTACATGCCGCTGGTCGCCGGGCTGCACGCGATCCTGTTCGAGGGACGCACGCTGGAGCAGGTGATCGGTCTATTAATGCGGGCCGAGCCGAAAACCGACGTCGATTTTATTTCCACCAGCGGTTTCAACTGAATCCAGCTTTTATCTACGGACAGGGGAGCAAGCCATGAACGATCCGAAAACCGAAGCCAAGTACGAATCCATCCTCCTGCGGGTGTTGTGGATGATCGTTTACGTGCTGGTCTGGCAAGTGGCGCAGTTCATCCTCGGCGCGGTGGTGCTGGTGCAACTGATCTATCGTTTGATCTATGGCGCGCCGAGCGCCAGCCTGATGAACTTCGGCGACAGCCTGAGCCAGTTTTTGGCGCAGATCGGCCGTTTCGGCAGTTTTCACAGCGACCAGAAACCGTGGCCGTTCGCCGACTGGCCAACGCCGCGTACTCCGGAAGGTGAAGCGCCGCACGCCGTCGCCCCCGCACCGCATCCGGCTCGAGATGAGGAACCCAAGCTATGAAACTCTGGGTATTGCGTCACGGTGAGGCCGTGCCTTATGGCTCGTGCCCGGACTCCGAAAGGGAACTGACCGATCACGGTCGCAAAGAAGCCTTGAGCAGCGCCGCGCATTTGATCGGCCAGCCGCTGACGGCGATTTACGCCAGCCCTTATATGCGCGCGCAACAGACTGCGCAGATTGTTCGTGAAGCGCTGGGATTCGAGCCGGAAATCCGCACGGTGGAGTGGCTGACGCCGGAAGTTGATCCGGACAAAGTCACTGATCAACTGGTGTCGGTGAGCAATGTGCTGCTGGTCAGTCACAATCCGTTGGTGGGCAATTTGCTCAGCTATCTGCAGCATGGCGCCGGGTATCCGCCGGAGAAGGTCAGCACCGCTGGGCTGGCTGAGCTGGAAAGCCCTGAGTTGTTGATCGGCTCGATGACCCTCAACAGCCTCAAACATCCGTAACGCTGATCCCTTGTGGGAGCGAGCTTGCTCGCGAAAGCGGCGTGTCATTCACTCTTTATGTGTCTGACACACTGCATTCGCGAGCAAGCTCGCTCCCACATTGGTTTCTGCCAACCCATGAAATTATTTGTTTGAATTTTCCAACCAAGCACTTGCTTGGTTGACTACGCTTGCTCCAGACCCAAAAAACAGGAGCGAGTCGCATGTCTGCCGCCTTCCGTTTGCCGCTGGACGTGTTTTACGAACGTGAAGCCCGGCACCCACGCCAGCGCTTCCTCGTGCAGCCCAGCGGCGGCGGTCAGATCGAAACGCTGAGCTGGGCTGACGTCGGCCATCAGGCTCGCTGCGCTGCGCACTGGTTGCGCGCCCGCGAGTTGCCGCAAGGCAGCCACATCGCCCTGATCTCGAAAAACTGCGCGCACTGGATCATCGCCGACCTGGCGATCTGGATGGCCGGGCACGTGTCCGTTCCGTTGTATCCCAACCTCACCGCCGACTCCGTTGCGCAAGTGCTCAATCACTCGGAAAGCGTCCTGGCCTTCATCGGCAAACTCGACGACTGGCCGGGCATGGCCAAAGGCGTGCCGGCCGATTTGCCGACCATCAGCCTGCCACTGCACCCGCCCGGGGATTTCGATTTCAGCTGGGCGGACTTGCAGCGCAGCTCACCGATTCAGGACGATCCGCGCCCGGGCGCCGAGCAACTGGCGACGATCATCTATACCTCCGGCACCACCGGCCTGCCCAAAGGCGTGATGCACAGTTTTGCCAATTTGGGTTTTGCCACAACGCGCGGCACACAATTGTTCGGGCTTAACGAGAACGATCGATTGCTCTCGTACTTGCCGCTGTGCCATGTCGCCGAACGCATGTTCGTGGAACTGGCGTCGATCTACACCGGGCAGACGGTGTTTTTCGCCGAAAGTCTCGAGACCTTTATCACTGACTTGCAGCGCGCGCGACCCACCGCGATGTTCGGCGTGCCGCGCATCTGGACCAAATTCCAGATGGGCGTGTACAGCAAGATCCCGGCGAAGCGTCTGGAATTTCTTCTCGGCCTGCCATTCATTGGCAAACGAGTCGGGCACAAAGTGCTGGCGGGGCTGGGGCTGGACGCCTTGCGCGTGGCGTTGTCCGGTGCCGCGCCGGTGCCGCAGACATTGCTCGCCTGGTATCAGAAACTTGGCCTTGATGTTTTGGAGGTCTACGGCATGACCGAGGGCTGCGGCTACTCACACATCTGCCTGCCGGGGCAATACAAACAAGGCTGGATCGGCAAACCGTGCCCGGATGTCGAGGTACGCATCGATGAGTCCGGCGAAGTCCAGGTGCGCAGTCAGGCGAATATGCTCGGCTACTTCAAGGAACCGCAGAAAACCGCCGAGACCCTGACCGAGGACGGCTTTCTGCGCACCGGCGACAAGGGTGAACAAGATGCCGAAGGGCGCCTGCGTCTGACCGGCCGACTGAAGGAAATCTTCAAGACCAGCAAGGGCAAATACGTCGCCCCGGCCCCGATCGAAAATCGTCTGGCGGTGCATTCGCGCATTGAACAGGTGTGCGTGGTGGGAGACGGTTTAAGCGCGCCGTTGGGGTTGTGTGTGCTGTCGAGCGTCAATCAGGAGGAGGGTCGGGCGAGTCTGCATTCGAGCCTGGAAAAACTGCTGGAAGAGGTCAACGCCGTACTCGACAAACATGAGCGCCTGCGTCGACTGGTGGTGGTCAAGGACAGCTGGGCGGTGGAAAACGGTTTTCTCACGCCGACCCTGAAGATCAAGCGCAACGTTATCGAAGACACTTATGGCGCGCGCTTCGAAGAATGGAGCGAGCGCAACGAGGCGGTGCTGTGGCAGGATTGAGCGACCACTAAAACAACAAAGGAAGTCTGCGATGAGCCTGTGGCGAACCACTCCGAACATCGAGCAGTTGAACGCAATCCAGAAGAACACCATCGGCGAAGTGCTCGACATCCGCTTCGAAGCGTTCGACGAAGCATCGCTGACCGCGAGCATGGTCATCGACCATCGCACTCATCAGCCCTACGGCTTACTGCATGGCGGCGCATCGGTGGTACTGGCGGAAACCGTTGGTTCGATGGCCAGTTATTTGTGCATCGATGCCAGCAAGTTTTATTGCGTCGGCCTTGAGATCAACGCCAACCATTTGCGCGGCTTGCGCAGTGGTCGGGTGACGGCGGTGGCCAAGCCGATTCACATTGGCCGCACCACTCATGTATGGGATATCCGTTTGACCAGCGACGAAGGCAAGGCCAGTTGTGTGTCGCGGCTGACCATGGCGGTGGTGCCGCTGGGTGAGCAGCCACCCTCACCCTAACCCTCTCCCAGAGGGAGAGGGGACTGACCGGGCTGGATGTTCGAGTTGCGCCGACCTGAGTTATCGAGCCGAGTTCAGGTTTTGAAACTCATGCAAATCTGCTCCCTTCCCCCTCGCCCCCTTGGGGGAGAGGGCTGGGGTGAGGGGGTAGCGATCCGACTGACTCACCATAGCCCTGACCGGACTGTCATCATTCCTGGCAGTTACGGTCATTGCTGTAGGGCGCGGTCTTGCGGACAATCAACGCCACGTTTCCCGCTCATGGATTTTCCGGTATGTCGCAACCGATCTTTTTCGCCCACGCCAACGGGTTCCCCTCGGGCACCTATGGCAAGTTGTTCGCGGCGCTGGCGCCTGAGTACCGGGTTGCGCATCTGGAGCAGCACGCCCATGACCCGCGTTTCCCGGCGGACGACAACTGGTACAACCTTGTCGACGAGTTGATCCACCATTTGCAGCAGCAGGATCAGCCAGTCTGGGGTGTCGGCCATTCTTTCGGTGGCGTCTTGCACTTGCACGCAGCGCTGCGTTGCCCGGAGCTGTATCGCGGCGTGGTGATGCTTGATTCGCCCGTGCTGACCCGCACCGATCAGTGGGTAATCCGTGCGGCCAAGCGCTTTGGATTCATCGACAGACTGACCCCGGCCGGGCGGACGCTGGGGCGCCGTGAAGAGTTTGCCGACCTCGACAGTGCGCGCAGCTATTTCGCCGGCAAGACCTTGTTTCGTGGTTTCGACCCGGAGTGTTTCGACGCGTACCTGCAACACGGGTTGCATCAGGTCGGCGACAAACTGCGCCTGCGTTTCGACCCAGCCACCGAGATCAGCATCTATCGCGGCGTGCCGCACACCAGCCCTGGTCGTACTCGCCAATTACAAGTGCCGCTGGCAGTGGTGCGCGGGCACAAGAGCCGCGTGGTCATGCGCCATCACACCCGCTTCGTTTCGCATCTGGCGCAAGGTGAGGCACTGAGCATGCCCGGTGGCCACATGTTTCCGCTCGAACGGCCGCAGGACACTGCACGTCTGCTGAAGACGCTGTTCACTCGCTGGGAAAACCGTCAGGACAGGGATTGCGCATGAGTCCGACCTTCGAAGAAGTGCGCCTGAGCCTGCCGCATATCGAACTGGCCGCGCATTTGTTCGGGCCCGAGGACGGTGTGCCGGTGATCGCGCTGCATGGCTGGCTCGACAACGCCAACAGCTTCGCGCGGTTGGCGCCGAAGCTCAAAGGCTTGCGCATTATTGCTTTGGACATGGCCGGGCACGGGCACTCAGGCCACCGGCCGAATGGCGCCGGCTATGCACTGTGGGACTACGCCCATGATGTGCTGCAGGTTGCCGAGCAACTGGGCTGGAAACGTTTCGGCCTGCTCGGGCATTCGATGGGCGCCATTGTCTCGATGGTGTTGGCGGGTTCGTTACCGGAACGCATCAGCCATCTGGCGCTGATTGACGGCGTGATTCCTCCTACAGACAAAGGCGAAAACGCCGCCGAACGTATGGGCATGGCCCTGCAAGCGCAACTGGATCTGCGCGACAAACGCAAACCGGTCTACAACACCCTCGACCGCGCTATCGAAGCGCGCATGAAAGGTCTGGTCGCAGTCAGCCGTGAGGCGGCTGAACTGTTGGCTCAGCGCGGATTGATGCCGGTGCCGGGCGGTTACACCTGGCGCACCGACAATCGCCTGACCTTGCCATCGCCACTGCGCCTGACCCAGGAACAGGCGATGGCTTTCGCGCTTCGAGTCAGTTGCCCGGCGCATCTGGTGGTCGCGGCTGACGGCATGCTGGCCAAACATCCGGAGCTGCTGGAGCGACTACCCTTTAGCCTGGAACAGTTGGCGGGCGGGCACCATTTGCACTTGAATGATGAGGTCGGGGCCGACCTTGTCGCAGACTGTTTCAATCGGTTCTTCGCCATTCCTTGACTTGCTGCGGGCAACTGTCGAGGCTGGTCGGGTTGAAATGGGAGACAACCACGATGGATTTCTACACCGCAGCGACCTCGAATCATCCAGCATTGCCGATCCGATGAGCCTGACTATACGGTCACTCAGTCTGTTGGCACTGTGCTGTTTCAGTACCGTTTCGTTCGCTGCCGATGTGCCGGGCAGTCAGGATCTGCAGATCGTGCCGCGTCTGGCCGATGCACAGATCGTCGACTATCGCCCTCCGGTTGAACTGGAGCGGATCTATCCGCTGGGCTCGATCCGCAAGATCAGCGGGCAACTGCGCTTCGACGGTCAGGTCACCGCCCGTGGCCAGACCACGTCGGTGACCTACGAATTGCCGCCCGAACACTCCGCCACCGAAGCCTTCACCGCCGCCCGCGAGGCCCTGCAAAAGCAGGACGCCGAATTGCTGTTCTGGTGTCAGGCACGTGATTGCGGGGAAAGCAGCCTGTGGGCGAACGAGGTGTTTGGTAATTCCAAGCTGTATGGTGCCGACGAGCAGCAGGCCTATCTGCTGCTGAGGCTGGCCGCGCCGCGCGACAACACGCTGGTGGCGCTTTACAGCATCACCCGCGGCAATCGCAAAGCCTATCTGCATGTCGAACAGTTCGAGGCAGTGGCACCGCTGGGTGAGTTGCTGCCAACTTCTGCGACCTTGTTGCGCCAGCTCAAAAGCACCGGTGAGCTGGACTTTCCTGACCGCGTGAATGAGCCGGATGACACTTGGCTGCGGCTGATTTCCCGTGGTCTCAATCTCGACACGACATTGCGGGTGACGGTGTCCGGGCCCAAGGCCGAAGCCTGGCGACAGGCGTTGATCAATCAGGGGGTGCGGGCGGCACGCATGGAAACCGGCAGTGTCGAAGGCTCTGGCCTGCGCATTGATCTGTTGCGTTAAGCTGTTTCAGGCGAGCACGCCTGGCGTGTTCGCCTACTCTTTGCCTGACTGACTTTTTCGAGACCCTACATGCTCAATAACGATCGCCTGCTGGTGCAGATCCTGCTGCTGGTGTTGTTTGGGGCCAGCCTCTGGGTGATGGCGCCGTTCTGGTCGGCGCTGTTCTGGGGTGCGGTGCTGGCGTTTGCCAGTTGGCCGCTGATGCGTCTGCTGACCCGTTGGCTCAATGGCCGTGAATCGCTGGCCGCGGCGATTCTGACGCTGGGCTGGATGTTGCTCGTGGCCGCGCCGCTGGTCTGGTTGGGGTTCAACGTGGGGGATCATGTGCGTGATGCCACGGCGTTCATCAAGGATGTGCAGGTCGACGGTCTGCCGGAGGCACCGGTGTGGCTGGGGACTGTGCCGTTTGTGGGCGAGCGTCTGGTCGGGCTGTGGAACAGCATCGATCAGCAGGGCGCCGCATTGATGGTGTCGATCAAGCCTTATCTGGGGCAGGTCGGTAACTGGCTGCTGGCGCGCAGTGCGCAGATTGGCGGCGGGATTCTCGAGCTGACGTTGAGCATTGTCTTTGTGTTCTTTTTCTATCGTGACGGGCCACGGCTGGCGGCGTTTGTGCACAGTTTGCTGGAGCGCTTGATCGGTGATCGCGCGGGTTATTACATCGAGCTGGTCGCCGGGACTGTGCAGCGGGTGGTCAACGGGGTGATCGGGACGGCAGCGGCGCAGGCGGTTCTGGCGTTGATCGGTTTTTTGATTGCCGGGGTGCCGGGGGCGTTGGTGCTCGGGATTGTCACCTTCCTGTTGAGTCTGATTCCGATGGGGCCGCCCTTGGTGTGGGTGCCGGCGACGGCCTGGCTGGCGTGGAAGGGTGAGTATGGGATGGCGGTGTTTCTCGGGATCTGGGGGACGTTCATCATCAGTGGCGTGGACAACGTGCTCAAGCCGTATCTGATCAGTCGCGGGGGGAATTTGCCGTTGGTGATTGTGTTGCTTGGGGTGTTTGGCGGGTTGATTGCGTTTGGGTTTATCGGGTTGTTTATCGGGCCTACGTTGTTGGCGGTGGCTTATAGTTTGTTGACGGATTGGAGCAAGAGTCAGTCTCGGGTTGAGGAGCGGCGCTAGCGGGTTTGGGTTTTGGGTTTGGGTGTATATCCATTGCTGCGGTAACGGCGGCTTAGGGTTCCGCCCTTACGGCGGGTCACTTTTTCCAAACGCCCGGAATGCCGGCCCAGAAAAAAGTAACCAAAAAGGCTTGCTCCTGCGTGCGGCCCGCTCGCTGGGGCTCGGGGTTCCTTCGCTGCGGGATCGACCCGGGCGCAGCGTCTCCGGTTTGCTTCGCTGCACCTCCTCTCGCTGTGTTTGGCTGCGCCAAACGGTCGCTGCGCTCCCACGCCCGGATCAATCCCGGAACGAAGCCTTCCGACGTCGCTGGTGGATCAAGATCAAAAGCTGCAGCCGAGCTAACGCTCATCCTGTTGAGTGGTGAAGAGCACGGGGTGTTCGGCGTTTGATTTGCGTTCAACGCGGTATCGCACGTCGGCGTACCTCTCCCAAACACCTCGGTCAGTCCCCTCTCCCTCTGGGAGAGGGTTAGGGTGAGGGGGCGTCGACTCAAGTCGCCACATTCAAATACTTGCCCACCGGCGCTGCGCTATCGAGCGAGTACTGCTTGCTCAAATTGGCAATCATGCGATTCAGCGCTTCTGTCGTGCTTTGGGGCGATGCCGTCTGTTCTTCGTCCGGTCGTTCACGTCCGGCCTGTAAAGCCGCTTTCAGTTCATCACTGCTCACGCCGCCACTGCTGTCGCTGTCGAGTACTTTGAGCAATGCGGCGCTGGTGTCGGTGCTGGTCGTTGCGGTGCTGTTGCTGCTGGTTTGCAGTGCGCTGCTGAGTTCTGTCGCGGTCACGCTGCCATCGCCATCCGCATCGAGCTGGCTGAACAGTTCGTCGCTGTTGATTTGCGGTGGTGGAGGCGGTGGCGGGTTCAGGCTGGCGGTGAGTTCGTCCTGGCTGACGGTGCCGTCCTTGTTCTTGTCGAGGGCGGAGAAGAGTTCGTTGCTGTTGGCTGTGCTGCCGGCGCTGGTCAGGCCGCTGCTCAGTTCGTCGCTGTTGATGGCGCCGTCGCCATCGGTGTCGAGGGCGCTGATCAAGGCATCGGCGAGGTCAGTGTCCGGTGCTTGATCGTGCGGTGGAGGGGGTGGCGCCATGGCGGTCATTTCTTCGGCGCTGAGGCTGCCGCTGTCGTCGCTGTCCAGGTCGCCGAACTGTTTGCTCAGGTTGACCAGCAGGCCGTCGTCGGAATTCTGCGACAGGGTGCTTTTCAGTTCGTCCTGATCCACTGCGCCGTCGCCGTTGCTGTCGAGTCTGGCAAACAGTTCTTTTTGCAGTTGCTGGCTGCGCGCGTTTTGCGTGGAGGTGCTGCTGGTGCTGGTATAGCTCGTGTAGTTGCTGACGCTACCGATCATCGGACTCACTCCCTGGAATGGAAAACCGGTGGCTGTACCGGCTTATGCAGCGTCAGGGCGCAAGGTGTCGTGGGTATGTGGGGTTTGTACCGGTGGGTACACACGATGGAATGAACGCCGCTGAACCTCTGTGGGAGCGAGCTTGCTCGCGAAGACGCCGGTACATTCAACTTCGATGTTGAATCAGCCGATGCCTTCGCGAGCAAGCTCGCTCCCACAGTGGATTGTGTATTTCTCAGGGGCGGGGGAGGCGAATGATGGCCGTGAGGCCGCCGCCCGGGGTTTCTTGCAGATTGAGTTGCCCACCCAGGCGCTGTGCGGCCTCGCGGGCAATGGTCATCCCGAGGCCAACGCCACCGGAGTTGCGATTGCGCGAGCCTTCCAGTCGATAGAACGGCTCAAACACCGCTTCACGCTTGTCCTCGGCAATTCCCGGGCCGTGGTCGATCAGGTGGATCAGCAACTGCTCGCGCTGATCCTGCATCTCGATGCGGACCTGGCCGGCATAACGCAGGGCATTGTCCATGAGATTGTTGATGCACGAACGCAGGGCCATCGGTTGCACCGGCAAGGGTGCGCAGTGTCCGCTGACCTCGACGTCGGCGCCTTGGTCCTGAGCGTTTTCGCACAGCGATTCCACCAGCGCCTGCACGTCCATCAACTGCAACGCTTCGCTGGTGCGCTGTTCATGCAGATAGGTGAGGGTGGCGTCGAGCATGCCGATCATGTCGTCCAGATCCTGACGCATCTGGCCTTGCAGCTTTTCATCGCTGATGTTTTCCAGGCGCAGCTTCAGGCGTGACAACGGTGTGCGCAGGTCATGGGACACCGCACCCAGCATTCGCGCGCGCTGTTGAACCTGTTCGCGAATGCGCCGTTGCATCAGATTAAAGGTGTGTGCCGCTTGCCGTGCTTCCCGTGGGCCGGACTCGTCGAGCGGCGGGCTGTCGAGGTCTTCGCTGAGGCGTTCGGCGGCGTCGCTCAGGCGCTGGATCGGGCGACTGAGCAGCTTGGCGCCGTACCACGCCGCGATCATCAGTGTGATGAACTGAAACGTCAGCGGCACCAACGGGCCACCGAACCATGGGCGCGGTGGGCGTGGCGCAAAACGCGGATCCAGTGGCGGGCGTTGGCCATCGACGCCCGCGGAAAATTCCGGCGGCGGTGGCGGCGGAGGCGGGCCGTAATGGTGAAACCAGGCAAAAGCCAACAGGTGCGCCAGGACAATCGCCACGAACAGCACGCCAAACAGGCGCCCGAACAGCGTGTCGAAGCGCGCCCGCATCAGCCGATGTCCCGCGCGTCAAACAGGTAACCCTCACCGCGCACGGTTTTGATCAACTGCGGGGCTTTCGGGTCGTCGCCGAGTTTCTGCCGCAGGCGCGACACCAGCAGATCGATACTGCGGTCGAACGCTTCGATCGAACGACCGCGCGCGGCGTCGAGCAGTTGTTCCCGGCTGAGCACTCGGCGCGGGCGCTCGATGAAAACCCAAAGCAAACGGAATTCGGCGTTGGACAACGGCACCACCAGTCCATCGTCGGCGATCAACTGGCGCAGGACGCTGTTCAGGCGCCAGTTGTCGAAACGAATGTTGGCGCGTTGTTCGGTACGGTCATCACGCACCCGACGCAGAATGGTCTGGATACGGGCGACCAACTCGCGCGGTTCGAACGGTTTGGCCATGTAGTCATCGGCGCCCAGTTCCAGGCCGATGATGCGATCGGTCGGTTCGCAGCGTGCGGTGAGCATCAGGATCGGAATGTCCGATTCGCTGCGCAGCCAGCGGCACAGCGACAAACCGTCTTCGCCAGGCAGCATCAGGTCGAGCACCACCACGTCGAAATGCTCGGCCAGCAGCGCCTGGCGCATGGCCGCACCGTCGGTGACGCCGCTGGCGTTGATATTGAAGCGCGCGAGGTAATCGATCATCAGCTCGCGAATCGGCACGTCATCATCGACGATCAGCGCGCGAATGCTCCAGCGCTTGTCGTCTTTAGGCTCATCGGTCGCGGTCATTTGGGTGTTGTGCATGAGGCTGTTCATCTGCCAGTAGGCCGCCAACCACAAAAGATGGGCTGCGAGGTGGTGGGTTCAGCATAGGCGTCCAGCCGCGAGGCGGGAAGTGCTGATGTAAGGACGTGTTGCGGCTGGCGAGGCTAGCGCGGGTGCTTGTTGCTGGCGTGTCGGTTGTGTAACGGAGTCGACACAATAGCAGCGAGCGCTATGCTGATCACGGTTGGTGCGACGATTTACCGATCATCGGGTGCCGCGCCGCTGCCGGTTCCGCTACAATGCGCGCCGATTTCGACCTGCCTGAGAGCCCATTCATGTCCGCCTGCCAGACTCCTATCATCGTCGCCCTGGATTTCCCTACCCGTGACGCCGCACTGAAGCTGGCCGACCAGTTGGACCCGAAGCTGTGCCGGGTCAAAGTGGGCAAGGAACTGTTCACCAGTTGCGCCGCCGAAATTGTCGGCACCCTGCGTGACAAGGGTTTTGAAGTATTCCTCGACCTGAAATTCCACGACATTCCCAACACCACCGCGATGGCCGTCAAAGCCGCTGCCGAGATGGGTGTGTGGATGGTCAACGTGCATTGCTCCGGCGGCCTGCGCATGATGGCCGCCTGCCGTGAAGAGCTGGACAAGCGCAGCGGCCCGCAACCGCTGCTGATCGGCGTGACCGTGCTGACCAGCATGGAGCGTGAAGATCTGGCCGGTATCGGTCTGGATATCGAACCGCAGGAACAAGTGCTGCGTCTGGCTGCACTGGCCGAGAAGGCCGGCATGGACGGTCTGGTGTGCTCGGCGCTGGAAGCCACGGCACTGAAAACTGCACATCCGTCGCTGCAACTGGTGACCCCGGGCATTCGTCCGGCCGGCAGTGCGCAGGACGACCAGCGCCGTATTTTGACCCCGCGTCAGGCGCTGGATGCCGGGTCCGATTATCTGGTGATTGGCCGTCCGATCAGCCAGGCGGCGGATCCGGCCAAGGCGTTGGCGTCGGTTGTAGCCGAAATCGCCTAAGCCACACTGAAGATCCAAATGTGGGAGCGAGCTTGCTCGCGAATGCGGTGAGTCAGTCGATGCAGATGTTGACTGACACTCCCTTTTCGCGAGCAAGCTCGCTCCCACATTGGTTTTGTGGTGGCCTTAAACCTTCAACACCAACTTGCCGAAGTTCTCGCCGCTGAACAATTTCATCAGCGTCTCCGGGAACGTCTCCAGGCCTTCGACGATATCTTCCTTGCTCTTGAGCTGCCCCTTGGCCATCCAGCCGGCCATTTCCTGCGCAGCGCTGGCGTATTGCGCGGCATAGTCCATCACCACAAAACCTTCCATTCGCGCACGATTGACCAGCAGCGACAGATAGTTGGCCGGGCCTTTGACCGCTTCCTTGTTGTTGTACTGACTGATCGCGCCGCAGATCACCACGCGCGCTTTCATGTTAAGCCGACTCAACACTGCATCGAGGATGTCACCGCCAACGTTGTCGAAATAAACGTCGACGCCTTTCGGGCATTCGCGTTTAAGCCCGGCTACAACGTCTTCGGACTTGTAGTCGATGGCACCGTCAAAGCCCAGTTCGTCGATGAGGAATTTGCACTTGTCGGCGCCACCGGCGATGCCGATCACACGACAACCTTTGATCTTGGCGATCTGCCCGGCAATGCTGCCCACCGCCCCTGCTGCGCCCGACAACACCACGGTGTCGCCAGCCTTCGGTGCGCCGACATCCAGCAGGGCGAAGTAGGCAGTCATGCCGGTCATGCCCAGTGCCGACAAATACACCGGCAGCGGCGCCAGTTTCGGATCGACTTTGTAGAAACCTCTTGGCTCACCGAGGAAATAATCCTGCACGCCAATGGCGCCGTTGACGTAGTCCCCGACGGTAAAGCCCGGATTATTCGAAGCAACGACTTTGCCTACACCCAACGCGCGCATGACTTCGCCGATACCGACCGGCGGGATGTAGGACTTGCCTTCGTTCATCCAGCCACGCATGGCCGGGTCAAGGGACAGGTATTCGTTCTTGACCAGAATCTGCCCCGCCGCCGGTTCACCCACCGGGACTTCCTGATAGGTGAAGGTCTCGCGGGTTGCCGCGCCTACCGGGCGTTTGGCGAGCAGGAACTGGCGATTGGTCTGGTTGGTCATGACAGGCACTCGAACGGAATGAAGCTTTGTTGATAGACCTTCACCGGCGATGACGCAAGGTTGGCCGCCGCGGCGAATGCACGCCGATCCAATGCAGTGATGATCACCCGACGGGTTTTATCACTGCAGCGCATGGGCACATAAACAGCCATTGGATAGTGCTGACGTTCGGCAGACCGCAATGGCTATGCTGCTGTTCTACAAATCCCCTGCATCTATCCCTTCGAGGACATAACAATGAGCATGACGTTTTCCGGTCAGGTTGCCGTAGTCACCGGCGCGGCCAACGGCATCGGCCGTGCGACCGCGCTGGCGTTCGCTGCCGAAGGCCTGAAAGTGGTGGTCGCCGACCTGGACGCGGCGGGGGGCGAGGGCACCGTCGCGCTGATTCGTACCGCTGGCGGCGAAGCGACCTTCGTGCGTTGCAACGTGACCGTCGAAAGCGAAGTGAAGAATCTGATGGACGAGGTGACCAATACTTATGGCCGTCTGGACTACGCCTTCAATAATGCCGGTATCGAAATCGAAAAAGGCAAACTCGCCGAAGGCTCGATGGATGAGTTCGACGCAATCATGGGCGTCAACGTCAAAGGCGTCTGGCTGTGCATGAAATATCAACTGCCATTGTTGCTGGCGCAGGGTGGCGGCGCGATCGTCAATACCGCTTCGGTGGCGGGACTGGGTGCGGCGCCGAAGATGAGCATCTACGCAGCGTCGAAGCACGCGGTGATTGGCTTGACCAAATCGGCAGCCATTGAGTACGCGAAGAAGAAAATCCGCGTCAACGCGGTGTGTCCGGCGGTGATCGATACCGACATGTTCCGCCGCGCTTATGAGGCTGATCCGAAGAAGGGCGAATTCGCCAACGCCATGCACCCGGTCGGTCGCATCGGCAAGGTCGAGGAAATTGCCAGCGCCGTGTTGTACCTGTGCAGCGACGGTGCCGCTTTCACCACGGGCCACTCTCTGGCAGTGGATGGCGGCGTCACCGCATTTTGAGCAAAGCACAATCAAAACAGCCCGCATTCGTTGCGGGCTTTTTTGTGGATCACGGTCAGTTCCGTGAAGTCCCTTAAACAATGTGTATCAAACGGTTAGAACGGTCGCTTTTGGCGGCGTTGTCGCACAGCCTGTCCGGCGCGGCTGTGATTTACTGCCGCCAGCAAAACGGACAGGAGTTTGCTTGCTCATGGAATTGAGAATTGATCGACAGGCAATGGTGCCGGTCGTGCAGCAGATTGTTGACGGACTGACGGAGTGGATCCTGCAAAACGGCGTACCGCCGGCCACTCGTTTGCCCTCCGTGAGGCAAATCGCCCGGGGTAATCTGCTCAGCCAGTCGTGTGTGGTCGAGGCCTGTGAGCGGCTGGTATCGCAGGGCGTTCTAAGCACCTGCCAAGGCACCGGGTTCATTGTCGCCGCCTCGCCGTCGACACTGGGCGCAGAGGATGAACTGGCGCTATTCGGGGGGCGGCATGCCTGGTGCGAGGCCGTGTGCGAGACGGCAGGTGGCTTGAAGCTGGGTGCAGGTGGTCTGCCGCAAAGCTGGCGTGAGCCTGACGACCTCAGCTATGCGCTGCGCGAGGTGGCGCGCACCGATATGGCCAGTCTGTTCAACTACAGCACCCCCTTTGGGCTCCCAGCGTTGCGCGAGCAGATCGTCAAGCGCCTGAAGCTGCTCAATATCGAGGCCCGCAGTGAGCAGCTGTTGAGTACCAGCGGTGCCAGTCATGCGCTGGATCTGATCGTGCGTACCTTGTTCAAGGCTGGGGACTGCGTGGTGGTCGAAACGCCCGGTTACGCGCCGCTGTTTGATCTGCTGCGTCTGCATGGCGTGCACATGCTCGAGGTGCGTCGTACCCCGAACGGGCCGGATATCGAAGCGCTGGAGGCTGTGCTGCAACAGTTTCGCCCCGGCGCATTGTTCATCAACAGCCATCATCACAACCCTACCGGCACTTGCCTGTCGCCGAGCGTTGCGCAGCGCATCCTGCAACTGAGCAAGACTTACGATTTGCGCGTGATTGAAGACGACGTCTATGCGGACTTGCATACGGACAACGGCACACGACTGGCGGCGCAGGACCATGAGGGGCGCGTCATTTACGTGGGCAGCTTTTCCAAGACGCTGAGCAGTTCGTTGCGGGTCGGGTTCGTCTTCGCCGACAGCGAAATCGTCAGGCGGCTGGCGCAGGTCAAGATGATCAGTGGTTTGGGGGTGTCGAGGTTTTCCGAAGCGGTGCTGGCGAGTCTGATGGTCAGTGGCGCTTACCGCAAACTGGTGCAGCGTCAGCGTCAACGTTTGAATGCCGATCGCGCCGCCGCGCTGCAGGCGCTGGAGGACGCCGATTGGGAGGTGTTCGGCAAACCTGCGGGTGGGCTTTTCATTTGGGCGCGCTCGCGCATGACCGATCAGGTTCGAGTGCGTCGTCACGCTCAACACTGCGGCGTGCTGCTGTCAGCGCCTGACGCGTTCAGTCCCAGTGGTGAGTCGGGCGACTGGCTGCGCATCAACGTTGCCTATGCATGCGATCCACGCGCTCGGCAGTTTTTCCGCCACACCGGTTCGGATCGACCTCAAGTGTTCTGAAAACGACGCGGGCGTAGCTTTTTGCCATTATTCCGACGCCAGAGACTTGTGTCGGTGGATGGCCGTTGCGACTCTTCGCTCTACTGACAATGGCAGGGGACTACGCGCAATGATTTCGGCCATGCAAGGACGTTTTGCCAACCTCGGTATGGCGAAAAAACTGGGTATCGGGTTTGTGCTGGTTTTGCTCCTGACTGCGCTGGTGGCGGCCATTGGCGTCTGGTCCTTGCAAACCATCAGTCAGCGTTTCGACGGGCTGAAACAGATGTCCTCGCTTAACAGTGGCCTGCTCAAGGTGCGCCTGCTCGAACAGGAATATGCGTTGCGAGGCAATCCGAAAACGGCCGATGCGCTGCGTAAGGGCGTCGACGAACTGCTTGCTCTGGCTGATCAGCTCAAGGCGCAGGCGGCGGCGAATGTGCCGGTCATGAATGATGTGCAACAGTCGCTGGGAGCCTATCGAAAGGCGTTCGATGAATTTGTGTCGTTGACTCAGGCCAAGGACCTGGCACTGGAAATGGCCAGTTGGTCGGTGTCCAGTGTGGCCAACAACCTCGACGTGTTACAGGCCGGGCTTGCCGACGACGGTGCATATACCTTGAAGGACACCGGGGGTAAGGACGGGGCGCAATTCATCGAGCAGGCCAGTCAGGTCAGTCAGGTCTCCCGGCTGATGCTGCAAGCGATGAACGAAGCGCGGATTCGTCTGGATCAAAGCCGCAAGGGTGACGCCGACAGTGCCGGCAAGGGCAATATCGAACAGGCCGCCCAGGCCCAGGCCCAGGCCGAAGAACTGAAGACCACGGTCAAGGACGAAGGCTATCTGACCGTGCTCAATGAAGTGTCCGGGCATATCGCCGGTTTCAACGACAAACTGGCCGAATACACCGGCTTGCTCGTGCAGGAGAAAACCGTCTACGAGCAATTGCACCAGCGTGCCGACCAAGTGGTCGAGCGGGTGAATCAGGCTTACGTTGCTGAAGACGGCGCGATGCAGGCGGAACTGAAGAAAAATTCGCTGCTGATCATTGGTTCCTCGGCGCTGGCGTTGTTGGTCGGCTTGCTCGCGGCGTGGCTGATTACCCGACTGATCGTCGCGCCATTGCGCAGCGTGATTCAGGTCGCGCAACAGATTGCCGCCGGCGACTTGAGTGCGACTGTGGAGGTGACCCGTCGTGACGAGATCGGCCAGTTGATGCTGGCGATGCAACAGATGGGGGCGGGGCTGAGTACGATTGTCAGCGGCTTGCAGGCTGGGATCGAACAATTGGCCAGTTCGGCGCAATCGTTGTCGGCGGTCACCGAGCAGACCAACCTTGAGGTCAGCAGCCAGAAGGAAGAAACCGAGCAGGTCGCCACGGCGATGAACCAGATGACCGCCACCGTGCATGACGTTGCGCGCAACGCCGAAGAGGCTGCGCTGGCCGCGCAGACGGCGGATGACAAGGTCGAGAGTGGTCAGCAGGTGGTGCGCCAGAGCATGGCGCGCATCGAGCAATTGGCTGATTCGGCGACGTCGGCCAGTTCCAGCATCGAAAGCCTCAGTGCTGAAATCCAGAATATCGGCACGGTGCTGGGGGTGATCAAGAGTGTCGCCGAACAGACCAATCTCTTGGCTTTGAATGCCGCGATCGAGGCCGCGCGGGCAGGGGAGCAGGGCAGGGGCTTTGCGGTGGTGGCCGATGAGGTGCGCGCACTGGCTCGGCGCACGCAGCAATCGACTGAGGAAATTGAGCGGCTGGTGAGTGCGTTGCGCTCGGCGGCGCATGCGTCGGTACAGCAGATTCAGAGCAGCGGCGAGTTGGTGAAACTGGCGGTGAGTGATGCTTTGCAGACCGAGAGCGCGCTGGGGAGTATTGCGGCAGCGGTGTCGTTGATTCAGCAGATGAATCAGCAGATTGCGGCGGCGGCCGAGGAGCAGAGTTCGGTGGCGGAGGAGATCAACCGCAGTGTGACGAGTATTCGGGCGAGTGCGGATCAGTCGTCGATCGCGATGCGCGGGAATGCGGCTTCGAGTGTTGAGCTGGCGCAGTTGGGGAGTGAGTTGCGCGGGATGGTTGGGCATTTTCGGCTTTGATTGAGCCTTGGCGGCCTTTGGGCCGGCCAGGCTCTTGGGGTTTTGGGGGCATATCCGTTGCTTCGGGTGCTGCTGCTGGCGGTTTCGCTCTTACAGCGAGTCCCTTTGGCAAACGCCCCAAAGGAACCAAAGGTCTTGGCCCCGGCGTTCGGCCCCTCGCTGTGGCTCGGGGTTCCTTCGCTCCGGGATCTATCCGGGGGCATCGCCTACGGTTTGCTTCGCTGCACCTCCTCTCGATGTGTTCGACTTCGTCGAACGGTCGCTGCGCTCCCACCCCCGGATAAATCCCTCCACTCAGCCTGCCGAAGGGGCCAACACGGCAAGATCAAAAACTGCAGCCGAGCTAACGCTCATCCTGTTGAGTGGTGAGAGGCAGATGCGGTTGCGAGGTGGGAGTTGCTTTCGCTTTTCTGTGGGAGCGAGCCTGCTCGCGATGGCGGTCTGATAGCCAACCGATCTCTGCCGGATGTACTCAAACCGTGTGGGAGCGAGCTTGCTCGCGAAGGCGTTCTCACATTCACCGGTTTTCTATCGGATTCACTCCTGCGAGCCCACAAAAAAGCCACCTCTCGGTGGCTTCTCTCGCAACAACTGCAATCAGTCGTAAATCACTTTCTTCTTCCAGTCCGCATCGGCCTCTACATCTTTCAGGCCGGCGGTCAGTTGGTTCTCTTCACCTTCAACCGGTGCAATCTTGTCCATGACCTGGGCGTTGGCGCGGGCCAGCAGTTTTTCCAGGTATTGCAGTTGTTCTGCGTAGATTTGCGGATCCTGCTGTTTGCGCAGGTATTGCACGCCGCGTTCGAAGGCGAGGCGGGCCTGGCCGGGCTGGTTTTGTTGCAGGGACTGTTGACCGAGGTTGTTGAAAAATTCGATGTGCAGCAGCACCAGAATGTGGCGGACTTCGCGGATCCAGTGTTTGGCTTCGTTCGGTGGCAGGAAGCCGTCGTGGGCGGCGCGGGTAATCTGGCCGTGGAGGGCTTCGAGCAGGAAGCGCACGTCTTTGGCTTTGGCTTCGGTCAGGATCGGCGCCGGCGGGTTGTTGACCGGGATCGATTCGCCTTGGGCGACCAGGGCGCTCAGTTCGGTGATTCGCGCTTTGGTGGTGGCGCTGGTTTTTTCCAGGTTCAGCAGGCGCTGACAGACGTTCAGCTCCAGGCGGGTCAGCAGCAGCTTGAGGGCCGGGGTCATGAACTGGCCCGGGAAGGTCTCTGTCAGTTCGCCGCAGCGGCGCAGGCGGTCGTTCAGTTCGACCTTGGTGCGGGCCTTCTCCAGTTTGTTGTTTTCCACCACATGGTTCATGTAGCCAATGGCGATCAGAATTGCGATCCCGGCTATGACTAGCAGGGTGATCATGAGTGGTGTCACCGGTAAGACCTCTTTATAGGGTTCGCATGCGAGTGTAGTGGCTGGGCATTTAGCCGCCTAGCGCCGCTCGACGAGTTGGATCGGCAGGTTCAATCTGTATCGGCCGCACGCTGCTTATATGAATGCTGGCGTTGCATGTGCAGATTGCCATCACTGTGCGGTGGACTATAACGTCTTGGCGAGTGGCGGAATATAGGCGTCAATCGTCGGGCGACGGAAAAGCTCGATTGCCGCCGTAAAGCAGGTCGAAGTCATTGATTTAAATAAATTTATATCTGGGGGTTGACGACCTCTCAATCCATCCATAGAATGCGCGCCACTTGCAGCGTAAAGCACACAGCGGAAGCGCGGCAGGGAGTGAATGTTGTAGCGTGTCCCCTTCGTCTAGTGGCCTAGGACACCGCCCTTTCACGGCGGTAACAGGGGTTCGAGTCCCCTAGGGGACGCCAATGCGGGAATAGCTCAGTTGGTAGAGCACGACCTTGCCAAGGTCGGGGTCGCGAGTTCGAGTCTCGTTTCCCGCTCCAATTTTAAACAGCAGTGCTTTCGGGCAGTGCTGAGTGAAACCAGAACCAAGTCTTCGGATGCGGGTCTGGACACCGAAACACACACCATGTGTTCCGGGTAGCGTGTCCCCTTCGTCTAGTGGCCTAGGACACCGCCCTTTCACGGCGGTAACAGGGGTTCGAGTCCCCTAGGGGACGCCATTTGCGGGAATAGCTCAGTTGGTAGAGCACGACCTTGCCAAGGTCGGGGTCGCGAGTTCGAGTCTCGTTTCCCGCTCCAAATTCTAAAGACGCCGCTCAGTGAGCGGCGTTTTTATTAGTGAAAGTTGTAGCCTGTGTCCCCTTCGTCTAGTGGCCTAGGACACCGCCCTTTCACGGCGGTAACAGGGGTTCGAGTCCCCTAGGGGACGCCATTGCGGGAATAGCTCAGTTGGTAGAGCACGACCTTGCCAAGGTCGGGGTCGCGAGTTCGAGTCTCGTTTCCCGCTCCATTTTCACAAAAACGCCGCTCAACAGAGCGGCGTTTTTGTATGCGCACGATTTGTGGTTGAGTCATCAGTCATAAAGAAAAAGGCCCGCCGAACGCTTCGGCGGGCCTTTTTGCATTTTGGCGTCTGGTTACCAGGACAGCATCAAGCGACCGGCAAACAGGATCAGCACCACGCCCATGGTGCGTTCGAACCAATGGCCCATGCGCATGAACAGCAGGCGCACTTTGCTGCTTGAGAAAAACAGCGCAACGATCACGAACCACAACGCGTTTACAAAACACATCCACAAACCATAGAACGCCTGGATTTGCAGAGGTGTTTCTGCGCTGATGATCGTGGTGAAGATGGCCAGGAAAAATAGCGTGGCCTTGGGATTGGTTGCGTTGGTCAGGAAACCGGTGCTGAAAGCTTTGAACAGTGTTTGTTCAACCACCGGATACTCGCTGGATTTCTCACCTTCAAGGGCTGATTTGGGTTTGCTGCGCAACAGGCTGACACCCAGATACAGGATATAAGCACCGCCAATCACTTTGGCGACGGTCAGCAGCCACGGGGTGGTGTGCATCAGCGCCCCGACTCCCAACAGCGTGTAGAGCACGTGCACGGAAATCCCCGCGCCGATCCCCAGCGCCGTGCAGATCCCCACCAGTCGGCCGAAACGTACGCTTTGGCGAATAGTGACCGCGAAGTCCGGGCCGGGAGCAACCACGGCCAGAAAGTGAATGGTAGCCAGCGCCAGAAACTCGCCCAGATAATTCGAATACATCTCAGCTCCAGTAGGTCAGGGGTGAAGCATTGCCGCGATAGCCGACAAAAAAGGAAAGACTCAAACGCGGATCTGCCACGCCCGGGGTCACCGAGTGCATGCGACGCGAATTGAACATGATGAAATCGCCGGGTTGCGGTCTCACTTCGAGGGCAGGAGGGCCGAGTAGCGCCGGTTCGACGCCATAGCTGTCACCACGCATTTCGTCGAATTGATCCGGGCTGATGTCGTCGTCCCACATCTGTAACGCGCCGCCCTCGGTCGGCATGTTCAGATAGACGTTGCAGGCGAACTGCGCCTCAAGGCTGCGGGCCTGGAAGCTGTCCGGGGCGTCCTTGGCGAAGATGTCGTGATGGGCGAGGAAGCACACGCCCGGTTTCACCACGCGTGAAAGGCCAACATACATTTTTCGGCCATAGAGGTTTTCCAGGTGCGCACCGGCCGGCCAGGATTCGTCGAGCATGCAGCGCAAGGTGTCGATCGGTGAAGAGTAGGGCGCGCAACGATTGCGCAGTTCGGCGATGTTGCTGGTGGCACGTTCGAAGTAGTCCTCAATCAGCAGCGGCTGGTTTTCGGCCTCATAAAAGGCCATGCCGATGCGGCCGATACTCGGTGCGTTGATGTAACCCTCAAAGCCTGGAGCGAGAATCTTGTCGCCAATCTGAATGGCCAGTGGCTCAGGCAAAAAGCCTTTGACGCGGATGGCGAGGACTTCTTCGTTGGCCAGTTTTTTTATGCACGTCTCATCGAGACGCTCGACGTCTAGCATCATTTTTTTAGGTCCATCTATCGATAGTCAACGGAACCTGCGAATGCGGTTCCCCGGCGTCGGACGTTGCGTGAGGCAGCGTCCGAAATGCTCAATCCACGCTGTAGTGGACGGACAAGGTGCCTTTCTTTTGCGAAAGGGACGTGATCGTGACTGTGCCCAGATCCTTCAGGCTGCGTACATGGGTGCCGCCGCAGCCATAGGCGGGCAGTTCACCAAAACCGATTTCCCGCGCACCTTCGCGTAGCGAGGTCAGGCGCGGCAGATCGTGCTCGATCCACTGGTCGATACCGTATTGAACGGTCTCTGCGTCGACTTCCTGCGCGCCATCTCCGGGTTTGAATTGCACTCGACCTTCGTCCGGCCAGTGGTGTGCCTTGATCGGCATCCAGCCCGACGCCTGAACGAAATGCCCGATCAGGTGCCCGGCCGAATGCATGCGTGTATTGAAGTGGCGGCGCTGTTCGTCGATGCGGATACAGGTCATACCGAGCGCCACCGGCCGATCGACAAAATGAATGATCCGGTCCGGCTCCTGTACCACGCGCAGTACCTGGCTTTCAGCGATCCAGCCGGTATCACACGGCTGGCCGCCGCCTTGCGGGTGAAACAGCGTAGCGCGCAATACCACGGCAAATTCGTTCTCTTGGGGCGTGCAGTCGAGGACTTCCACATTGGCCTTGAGGTCATCACTATGGAAAAAGAGGCGAAGCGTCATATTCCATGCCCTTATTAAAGTTTCTTTTTTTATTATATGAATCGTGCAATAACGTGATAATCCGTTCAAACATCAAAGGACTTGTGCGCTGTGAGCATCAATCTGCCGCTACCGCTGCTCGGTGAAATGGCGATTTTCGTCAAGGTCGTGGAGACCGGCAGCTTCTCTGAGGCGGCTCGGCAACTGGGTTCATCGCCGTCAGCGGTGAGCCGCAGTATTTCGCGGCTTGAAAAAGCCCTGGCCACGCGGTTGTTACAGCGCACCACGCGCAAGCTGCGTTTGAGTGACGGTGGCGAAGAGGTGTTCAAGCGCTGTCAGGAAATGGTCAGCGCGGCCAAATCGGTGATGGAAATCAGTGGCCAGTTCACCCATGAAGCGGAAGGGCTGGTGCGGGTGAGCGTGCCGAAAGCGGTGGGTCGCTTCGTGATCCATCCGCATATGCCTGAGTTTCTGCGGCGCTACCCCAAGGTCGATGTCGAGTTGCTGCTGGAAGATCGTCAGGTCGATTTGATCGACGACCATGTCGATCTGGCGATTCGCATTACGGATCGCCCCCCGGCCGGGCTGGTCGGGCGGCAGTTGCTCACCATCGACCACTTGCTCTGTGCCACGCCGCAATACCTGGCCGAGCACGGTACTCCGACCCACCCCCATGATTTACTCAATCACAGCTGTGTTTATCTGGGTGAAACCCCGAGCGATGCGCGCTGGAAATTCAAGAAAGGCAACAAAGCGGTGACGGTGGGTGTCCGCGGTCGTTATGCCGCCAATCACACGGGCGTGCGATTAGGCGCGGTGTTGCAGCACATCGGCATCGGCAGCCTGCCGTACTTCACTGCACGCTATGCGCTGGAGCAAAAGTTGATTGTGCAGGTGCTGCCGGACTGGACCTTCCTGGCGTCCTACCATGGTGGACTGTGGTTGCTGCACTCGCCGACGCGCTACCTGCCTCCCAAGTTGCGGGTGTTTATCGACTATCTGGTGGAGTGTCTGCAGAAAGAGCCGACCTTGAGCAAGCCGGGCAAGTCAGGAGGTGCGAGTAACGCAGCGCTGGCGTATGAGTTGCCTGAAAGCGAGGGTCTTCTTTAACGTCGGTGCAAAAAAATGCCCGCATGGATCACCATGCGGGCATTTTTATAACAGGGTGAAAATCAGTGCTTGCTGTCCTGAGCGGACATCGCCAGCAGCTGTTTTTCCTGATTCCAGTCGAACGGTTCATCGTTCTGTTCCGCTTCGTAGCGACGTTCTTCGAGGGCCTGATACATGTCGATCTCTTCGTCGGACAGGTAGTGCAGACAGTCGCCGGCGAAGAACCACAGCAGATCGCGCGGGATCAGGTGGGCGATCTGCGGGTAACGGGTAATCACTTGAGTCAGGATGTCCTGGCCCAGGTACTGACTTTCGATCGGATCGATCGGCAGCGATGCCAGCAGTTCGTCGAAGCGCTCCAGGAACAGGGCATGGCTTTCTTCGGGAACCTGTTCAGCCTCACCTACGGCGACCAGGATACTGCGCAGGTGGTCGAGTAAAACAAGATGATCGGCAACGACGTTGGACACGAGATAAGTCCTCAAGAGCAAAACGGGCGCGGGAGTATAAAGCTCCTGCGCCCTCTTGGACATGGTTGTCAGGATCAGCGGACTTTGCCTTCTGCCAGCGTCAACTCCTCTTTGTCGAAATCATCGACATCGATCACCTTGCGTCGCGCCGCTTCGGCATCGCGCAAGCTCTGCGCTTCCACTGCTTGCAACACGCCCGCTTCAAGTGCCGCGTCGATCGCGTGTTCGCCCGCAACCGGTTTGACCTGGCCGCTTTTCAGCGAAGCGTGGAGTTTTTTGTGCAGCGGTTGCGCAGCCGTCAGCAGATCGCTGGCGTGTTGCAGCGCACCCACCGCATCGTCCGGCGATTGCGGGCGATAGCAACCGGCGAGCAGCTCTTCCAGTGCCGGATCACCCTTCGCGCGACCAATCACGCCAGCCACTTCGGCACCGAGTTTATCCGACGGGCCTTTATGACGACGACCGAACGGAAACACGATGCCTCGCAGCAGGCAGCCGAAGACCTTGTTCGGGAAGTTGCGCAGCAATTCATCCAGCGCCCGTTCCGATTGGCCGAGGCTTTCTTCCATCGCCCAACGGAACAGCGGTTCCATGTAGGCCGGCGAATCCAGGTCGTGATAACGCTTGAGCGCGGCAGAGGCCAGATACAGGTTGCTCAGGACATCACCCAAGCGTGCCGACAACCGCTCGCGGCGCTTCAGTTCGCCACCCAGCAACATCATGCTGAAGTCGGCGAGCATGGCGAATGCTGCAGCCTGACGGTTGAGCGCGCGGAAGTAACCCTGACTGATCTTGTCGCCTGGCGCATGTTCGAAGTGGCCGAAGCCGAGGTTCAACACCAGCGTGCTGGCGGCATTGCTCACGGCGAAACCAATGTGTTTGAGCAGCAGGCCGTCGAACTCTTTCAGGGCCTGATCCTTGTCTTCGCGACCGGCCAGAGCCATCTCCTTCAGCACAAACGGATGACAGCGAATCGCACCCTGACCGAAGATCATCAGGTTGCGTGACAAAATGTTCGCGCCTTCTACGGTGATGAAGATCGGCGCACCGTTCCAGCTGCGCCCCAGGTAGTTGTTCGGGCCCATGATGATCGCTTTGCCACCGTGCACATCCATGGCATGGCTGATGCACTCGCGGCCGCGTTCGGTGAGGTGATACTTGAGGATCGCCGACAGCACCGACGGTTTCTCGCCCAAGTCCACCGCGTTGGCGGTGAGCATGCGTGCCGCGTCCATCATCCACGCGTTGCCGCCGATGCGCGCCATGGCCTCCTGTATACCTTCGAACGCCGACAGCGGCACATTGAACTGCTCACGGATCTGCGCGTACTGGCCGGTGACCAGACTGGTGAATTTGGCCGCGCCGGTACCGACGGCTGGCAACGAGATCGAACGGCCGACTGACAGGCAATTCATCAGCATCATCCAGCCCTTGCCGAGCATTTCCTGACCGCCGATGAGGAAGTCCAGCGGGATAAACACGTCCTTGCCGGAGTTCGGGCCGTTCATGAACGCTGCGCCCAGTGGCAGGTGACGACGACCGATTTCCACGCCGGCGGTGTCGGTCGGGATCAGTGCCAGACTGATGCCAAGGTCTTCCTTGTCGCCCAGCAGATGCTCCGGGTCATAGGCTTTGAAGGCCAGACCGAGCAGGGTGGCCACGGGGCCTAGAGTGATGTAACGCTTTTCCCAGTTCAGACGCAGGCCGATGACTTCCTGACCTTCCCATTGGCCTTTGCAGATAATCCCGGTGTCGGGCATCGCACCGGCATCGGAACCCGCGAGTGGGCCGGTGAGGGCGAAGCACGGGATGTCATCGCCACGGGCCAGACGTGGCAAATAGTGATTGCGTTGTTCGTCGGTGCCGTAATGCAGCAGCAGTTCGGCCGGGCCGAGTGAGTTCGGCACCATGACGGTGGAGGCGAGGTCACCGCTGCGGGTGGCCAGCTTCATTGCCACTTGCGAGTGCGCGTAAGCAGAGAAACCTTTACCACCGAATTCTTTCGGGATGATCAGGGCGAAGAAACCGTGCTCCTTGATGTGCGTCCAGGCTTCGGCCGGCAGGTCCATCGACTGGCCGATCTGCCAGTCAGTGACCATTGCGCAAAGTTCTTCCGTCGGGCCGTCGATGAACGCCTGTTCCTCTTCGCTCAGTTGCGCCTTGGGATAGGCCAGCAGTTTGTCCCAGTCCGGACGGCCGCTGAACAGCTCGCCATCCCACCACACGGTGCCGGCGTCGATCGCGTCGCGTTCGGTCTGCGACATGGGCGGCAGGGTTTTCTGGAACCAGCTGAACAGCGGCGCAGTGAAATGTTTGCGGCGCAGGTCAGGCAGCAGCAGCGGTGCGGCGACCACCGCCAGCAAGATCCACAACACCGCCAATAACCAGCCCGGCGCATGACTGAAAATGCCCATCGCCAGCAGGTAGACGGCAACGATGCCCAAAGCGGGCAGGGGGGAAATACGCCGGTGGGCGAGATACGCCACGCCAACGAGCAAAACCAGTATCCACAACAACAGCATATTCAGTCCTCCGTGAACCAAGGCAAATCGACCCTCCAGAGCTTAGACGGCATCTGTAAAACCGGGTGGTCAGACCAAGGTGATTGAAATCGTGGGAAACCCCGGATGGTTTTCGTAGGTTCGGTGGGCAACACGTGTGGGAAATCGTTCGCTGATCCCGCGTCTTTGCGTGCAAGTTTGGCCGAAACGTCGTTATCTCTGTGCTGAAGGTGTCGCTAGACTCGGGGCTCACCCAGGAGATTGTCGTCATGCACGAGTATCTGAGTCCCGGCCGCTTCATCGATAGTGACCACCCGGCCGTGGTGGAGTTCGCAGAACAACATCGGGGTGCCCGCCGCGATCCGCTCGAGCAGGCGATCAGTCTTTATTACGCCGCGCGTGAGGCGGTGCGTTACAACCCCTATACCTTCAGCCGTGATCCGCAGACCTTGCGCGGCAGCTATGCGCTGGTGACGGGGGAGAGTTATTGCGTGCCCAAAGCCACGCTGCTCGCCGGTTGCGCACGGCATTGCGGGATCCCGGCGCGCATCGGTCTGGCCGACGTGAAAAATCACTTGTCGACGCCACGTCTGCTTGAGTTGCTGAAGAGCGATATGTTCGCCATGCACGGCTATACCGAGTTTTTCCTCAATGATCGCTGGGTAAAAGCGACACCCGCGTTCAACCAGAAACTCTGCGAATTGTTCAACGTTGCGCCACTGGAATTCGACGGCATCAACGACAGCGTTTTCCACCCCTACAACCGTGACGGTGCGCAGCTGATGGAGTATCTGGTCGACCACGGGCAATTCGCCGATGTGCCGGAAACGTTCTTCTTCGAACATCTGCAAAAGTGTTATCCGCATCTGTTCACTGATCAGCAGCCGCAACTGCTGGGTGATATGCACGGTGATTTGAGCCGTACCTGATCCGGCGTATGCTGCCTGCCCACTCATTTGAAAAGAGGCGGTCATGCTGAAAATCTGGGGACGGAAAAACTCATCGAATGTCAGGAAGCCGTTGTGGGCTGCTGAAGAGCTTGGCCTGGCTTACGAGGCGATCGATGCCGGTGGCGCCTTCGGCGTAGTCGACACACCGGAGTACCGGGCGATGAACCCGAATGGCCGAGTGCCGGTGATCGAAGACGACGGTTTCGTGTTGTGGGAATCCAACGCCATCGTTCGCTATCTGCTGGCCAGGCATGCGCCCGACAGCGCCTGGTACTCAGCGGATCCGCAAGCCCGGGCCATCGCTGACAAGTGGATGGACTGGACCACGTCGAGTTTCGCCGGCCCTTTCCGCACGGTGTTCTGGGGTGTGCTGCGCACGCCGGCAGACAAGCAGGACTGGACGGCCATCAACGCCGCGATCAAGGAATGCAATGAACTGCTGAGCATGGCCGATCAGGCGCTGGCCAGCCAACCGTACCTGTCCGGAGCAGACATCGGCATGGGCGACATTCCACTGGGCAGCTTCATTTATGCCTGGTTCGAGATGCCCATCGAACGAGCGCCGCAACCTCACCTGCAAGCCTGGTACGAGCGCTTGAAACAGCGTCCGGCGTACAAAAAAGCCGTTATGACCGCGTTGACTTAATACCTACTATCGACACACTTGACTGTACTTGTGCGGCGGCGGCAAGCACCATTGCGCACTTGCGCTGCGGTTCGCTCCCTCGCCGCCGTCTCCTTTTTTCCCTTCAATGGTGCGTAAATCAGATATGAGTTCCGCTCTGTCCATCCGGCAGCTAACCAAAACCTACGGCAACGGGTTCCAGGCCTTGAGTGGTATCGATCTGGACGTCGCCGAAGGTGACTTTTTCGCCTTGCTCGGTCCCAACGGTGCCGGCAAATCCACGACCATCGGCATTCTCTCGACGCTGGTAAACAAGACCAGCGGTACGGTGAATATCTTCGGCCATGACCTGGACAAGAATCCTGCGCAGCTCAAGCGCTCGATCGGCGTGGTGCCGCAGGAATTCAACTTCAACCAGTTTGAAAAGACCTTCGACATCGTCGTCACTCAGGCCGGTTACTACGGCATTCCGGCGAAGATCGCCAAGGAACGTGCCGAGCAGTACCTGACCCAGTTGGGCCTGTGGGACAAGCGCGATGTGCCGTCGCGTTCGTTGTCCGGTGGCATGAAGCGTCGCTTGATGATCGCTCGTGCGCTGGTCCACGAACCGCGTCTGCTGATCCTCGATGAACCGACCGCAGGCGTCGACATCGAACTGCGCCGGTCGATGTGGACGTTCCTCACCGAGCTGAACCAGAAAGGCATCACCATCATCCTCACCACGCATTATCTGGAAGAGGCTGAGCAGTTGTGCCGCAACATCGGCATCATCGACCACGGCACCATCGTCGAGAACACCAGCATGAAACAATTGCTGGGCCAGTTGCACGTGGAAACCTTCCTGCTGGACCTGAAAAACGACTTGAGCGCTGCGCCGCAATTGCTCGGCTACCCGGCCCGGTTGATCGACAGCCATACCCTGGAAGTCCAGGTCGACAAATCCATGGGCATCACGGCGTTGTTCACCCAGTTGGCGCAGCAGCACATCGAAGTGTTGAGCCTGCGCAACAAAACCAATCGCCTTGAGGAGCTGTTCGTGTCCCTGGTGGAGAAAAATCTGTCGAAGGTGGCGGTATGAGTTCCGAATTCCGTCCCAACCTCGTCGCCCTTCAGACCATCGTTTACCGCGAGGTCAAACGCTTCACGCGGATCTGGCCGCAGACGTTGCTGCCGCCGGCAATCACCATGGTTCTGTACTTCGTGATCTTCGGTAATCTGATCGGCCGGCAGATTGGTGACATGGGTGGCTTCACGTACATGGAGTACATCGTGCCGGGCCTGATCATGATGTCGGTGATCACCAACTCCTATGGCAACGTGGTCTCGAGTTTCTTCGGCAGCAAGTTCCAGCGTTCCATCGAAGAATTGATGGTCTCGCCGGTATCGCCGCACACGATTCTGATCGGCTTCACCATTGGCGGCGTGTTGCGTGGCTTGATGGTGGGCGTGATCGTGACGATTCTGTCGCTGTTCTTCACCCATTTGCAGGTGCATCACCTCGGTGTGACCATTCTGGTGGTGGTACTGACAGCAACGATCTTCTCGCTGCTGGGCTTCATCAACGCGGTGTTTGCGCGCAATTTCGATGATATTTCGATCATCCCGACCTTTGTGCTGACACCGCTGACGTACCTGGGCGGGGTGTTCTATTCGATCACGCTGCTGCCGCCGTTCTGGCAGACCGTGTCGCTGGCCAACCCGGTGTTGCATATGGTCAATGCGTTCCGTTACGGCATCCTGGGTGTGTCGGATATCAAGATCGGTATCGCGATCACCTTCATGCTGGTGGCAACGGTGGTGCTGTACCTCGGTTGCGCGCGGTTGCTGGTGAGTGGGCGCGGGATGCGTACCTGACTTAGGACCGAGTCGACTGCTCGCGAATGCAGACGCCACAAAACGAAACGGCCTCCCACTGCGGAGGCCGTTTTGCATTCAGCGCATGCGGCTTTTCTTGCGCCGCGCCCATTGTCGCGCCACCCACCAGCGCCAATACATCATCACCGCGAAGTAGGCGAGGGCCCCGAGCACCAGCCCGCACACTACCGAGCCCAGCAAAAACGGCTGCCACAATGTCGACAACTCGCCGCTGATCCACTCCCAGGTCAACTCATCGGGCAGATGCCGTGCTGGCACATCCATCAACCACGCGCCCGCCTGATAGGTACAGAAGAACACCGCCGGCATGGTGATCGGATTCGTCAGCCAGACCAGGCTGACGGCAATCGGCATGTTGCCTCGCACAGTGATGGCCAGCGCGGCCGCGACCAGCATCTGCGCTGGAATCGGCAGGAACGCGGCGAACAAGCCGACCGCCATCGCCCGGGCGACCGAGTGGCGATTGAGGTGCCAGAGGTTCGGGTCATGCAGCAACTTGCCGAGAAAGCGTAAGGATTTGTGTTCCCTGATGCTCGTCGGATCGGGCATGTAACGTTTGAATAAGCGCCGGGGCATAAGGCTTCTCGGTCGGTTAAGGCGGCAAGTATGTCTGGATTCTACGAAGCGCCCATTCAGACTTTGTGACAATTGTTGACGACGCTTGTGCCCGACACCCGCTATGCCTAAATGCGGGACTCTCAAGGACGGGCTTATGCGCACAGGGATGATGGCGCTCGCAGTCGGTCTGCTGGCTCCGGTTTTTATGCCGGTATTACCGCCGGTCTGGTTGATGCTGTTGTTACCGGTCGTGGCTTTGATGCTGCTGCCGTTTCGCAGCTATCCCTTGGCGTTTTTGCTGTTTGGCTTCACGTGGGCCAGCGTCGGTGCGCAATGGGCGTTGAATGATCGTTTGCCGGTCGGGCTGGATGGCGAAACCCGGTGGGTTGAAGGGCGGGTCGTCGGTTTGCCGCAGAACAGCGACGGCGTGGTGCGCTTCGAATTGGCCGATGCGCGATCACGTCACGAAAAGCTGCCGGCGCTGATGCGACTCGCCTGGTACGCCGGGCCGCCGGTCAACAGCGGCGAGCGTTGGCGATTAGCGGTCAAACTCAAGCGTGCGGGTGGTTTGCTCAATCCGCACGCTTTCGATTACGAAGCGTGGCTGCTGTCGCAACGCGTCGGCGCGACCGGCACGATCAAGGATGGCCAGCGCCTGACAGCCGCACGCTGGGCCTGGCGCGACGGCATTCGCCAGCGTTTGCTGAGTGTGGATGCGCAGGGGCGAAGCGGCGCGTTGGCCGCGCTGGTGCTGGGCGATGGCTCGGGGCTCAGTCGCGAGGACTGGCAGATTCTGCAAGACACCGGCACCGTTCACTTGCTGGTGATTTCCGGCCAGCACATTGGTTTGCTGGCGGCGGTGATGTATGGGCTGGTCGCAGGGCTGGCGCGATTTGGCTTGTGGCCTTTGCGTTGGCCGTGGCTGCCATGGGCCTGTGGGCTGGCTCTCGCGGCGGCATTGGGTTATGGCCTGCTTGCCGGGTTCGATGTGCCGGTGCGGCGGGCCTGCGTGATGGTCGCGCTGGTGCTGTTATGGCGTCTGCGTTTTCGCCATCTCGGCGCCTGGTGGCCGTTGTTGCTGGCGCTCAATACGGTGCTTTTGCTCGATCCCTTGGCGAGCCTGCGCCCTGGTTTCTGGTTGTCCTTTGCGGCGGTTGCGGTGCTGATTTTCACATTTGGCGGTCGGCTGGGCGCGTGGCGTTGGTGGCAGACCTGGACGCGGGCGCAGTGGTTGATTGCCATCGGTCTGTGCCCGGTGTTACTGGCACTGAATCTGCCGATCAGTCTTAGCGGGCCATTGGCCAACCTGTTGGCGGTGCCTTGGGTGAGTCTTGTGGTGTTGCCACCTGCATTGCTCGGAACGCTGCTATTGCCGGTGCCGTTTGTCGGTGAAGGCCTTTTGTGGCTGGCTGGCGGTTTGATCGATGTGCTGTTTCTCGCGTTGGCCGTGATTGCCGGGCAATGGCCCGCATGGACTGCCCCGTCTGTGCCGGGCTGGGTCTGGTTGTTCGGCAGCCTCGGCGCTGTGTTGTTGCTGTTACCGCGCGGTGTACCCCTGCGGCCACTGGGCTGGCCATTGTTGTTGCTTCTAGTGATGCCACCACGCGAACGGCTTGAGGAAGGCCTGGCCGATATCTGGCAGCTCGATGTCGGCCAAGGCCTGGCCATCTTGATTCGTACCCGCCATCACGCGTTGCTCTATGACGCGGGCCCACGCTTTGGCGATTTCGATCTCGGCGAACGGGTGGTGCTGCCCGCGTTGCGCAAGCTCAGTGTGGAAAAACTCGATCAGATGCTGCTTAGTCATGCGGACGCCGATCACGCGGGTGGCGCTCTGGCGATCATGCGCGGTTTGACCGTCGCTCGGGTGATCAGCGGTGATCCGGCGGCACTGCCCGCGCAATTGGGCGCCGAAGCCTGCGAAAGCGGCCGGCAATGGCAGTGGGACGGCGTGCGTTTTGAGCTCTGGCAGTGGGCGGACGCTCACGACAGCAATCAGCGTTCGTGCGTGTTGCAGATCGAGGCGAATGGCGAGCGCCTGCTGTTGACCGGCGATATCGACACCCACGCCGAACGCTTGCTGCTCGATAGTCCACTGGCCGTGCCGACGCAATGGCTGCAGTCGCCCCATCATGGCAGTCGCAGTTCATCGTCGATGGCGCTGCTCAAAGTCTTGCAGCCTGAGTCCGTGCTGATCTCGCGAGGCCATGGCAACTCTTTTGGCCATCCGCACCCGACCGTGCTGGCGCGCTATCGCAAACTGGGCCTGCACATTTACGACAGCGCCGAGCAGGGCGCCATTCATCTGCAACTGGGCACCTTCAAGGCGCCACGCACGATGCGTCATCAACGGCGTTTCTGGCGTGATCCGCCCGCGTTGGCCCGTTGATCGGGACGTGGGCGAATGGGGTATCACGGTCGTCGGGGCGGCGGGTCTTAATCGTCAATCGGTATGGTAAAGTGGCGCACTTTTTCGAGGGGACTGTCACTGTGTGGGAATTGGTCAAATCCGGCGGCTGGATGATGTTGCCGATCATTCTGAGCTCCATCGCGGCCATGGCAATCGTCGCCGAACGCCTGTGGACCCTGCGCGCCAGTCGCGTCACCCCCGAGCATCTGCTGGGCCAGGTCTGGGTGTGGATCAAGGACAAACAGCTCAATAAAGAAAAACTCAAGGAATTACGCGCCAATTCGCCGCTGGGGGAAATCCTCGCTGCGGGTCTGGCCAACTCCAAGCATGGTCGCGAGATCATGAAGGAGTGCATCGAAGAAGCAGCCGCCCGGGTGATTCACGAGCTCGAACGCTACGTCAATGCGCTGGGCACGATTGCCGCCATGTCGCCGTTGCTGGGTCTGCTGGGCACGGTGTTGGGCATGATCGACATTTTCAGTGCCTTCACCGGTTCAGGTATGACCACCAACGCTTCGGTATTGGCCGGCGGTATCTCCAAAGCGCTGATCACCACGGCGGCGGGCTTGATGGTCGGTATTCCGGCGGTGTTCTTCCACCGCTTCCTGCAACGCCGTATCGATGAACTGGTGGTGGGCATGGAACAGGAAGCGATCAAACTGGTTGAAGTGGTGCAGGGCGACCGTGACGTCGATCTGGCCGAGGGCCGCGCGTGAAATTCCGTCGCAAGCCTCGGGAAACGATCGACATCAACCTCGCATCGCTGATCGATGTGGTGTTTATCCTGCTGCTGTTTTTCGTCGTGACCACCACGTTTACCCGTGAAACCCAGTTGCGCGTCGACCTGCCGGAAGCGGTCAGCGGCTCACCGGCCGAAGACCAGCAGCTCAAGCAGATTGACGTGGCCATCAGCGCTGAAGGCGTGTTTTCGGTGAACAACAAGATTCTGCCGAAGAATGATCTGGCGACCCTGATGGAAGCCATGCAGAAAGAGTCCAACGGCGACACCAACATGCCGTTGTCGATCAGTGCTGACGGCAAGACGCAGCATCAATCCGTGATCACCGCCATGGACGCGGCCGGCAAGCTCGGTTTCAGCCATCTGCGCATGACCACGGTCGAGGCGGCGCCTAAATCCTGATGAGCCTGTCCGATCGTTTGCTCGCCGCGTGGTATCAGGGGCACCCGGCCCTGACGCTGCTGCGGCCGCTGGAAATGTTGTATCGCCGCGTGGTGGTCAAAAAACGCCAGCGCTTTCTCGACGGTGAAGGCGCGATCTATCAACCGCCCGTGCCGTTGATCGTGGTCGGCAATATCACCGTCGGTGGTACCGGCAAGACGCCGATGATTCTCTGGCTGATCGAACACTGTCGGCGCAGCGGTTTGCGCGTCGGCGTGGTCAGCCGTGGTTACGGCGCCAAGCCACCGCAACTGCCATGGCGTGTTGAGGCCGATCAAACCGCGAACATCGCCGGTGACGAGCCGCTGCTGATCGTCCAGCGCACCGGCGTGCCATTGATGATCGACCCCGATCGCAGCGCCGCGGTCAAAGCCTTGCTTGCCAGTGAACCACTGGATCTGATCCTCTCTGATGACGGTATGCAGCATTACCGTCTGGCGCGGGATCTGGAGCTGGTGCTGATCGATGCCGCCCGTGGCCTCGGCAACAAACGCTGCCTGCCGGCTGGGCCATTGCGTGAGCCGATCGAGCGTCTGCAAAGCGTCGACGGCGTACTGTTCAACGGCGCCACTGAGGACCGCGACGACGGCTTCGCCTTCCGTCTGCAACCTACCGCGCTGGTTAATTTGCGCAGTGGCGAGCGCAAGCCGCTCGAGCATTTTTCGGCCGGCCAGGCCGTGCACGCCGTTGCCGGGATCGGCAATCCGCGACGTTTCTTCAATACCCTCGAAGCGCTAGACTGGCGGCCAGTCCCCCATGCGTTTGCCGACCACGCCGAATACAGCGTGCAAGCCTTGAATTTCACACCGTCATTGCCGTTGGTGATGACCGAAAAGGACGCGGTGAAGTGCCGCGCTTTTGCTGCTGCGGACTGGTGGTATCTGGCGGTCGATGCCGTGCCGTCGCCGGCCTTCGTGGCCTGGTTTGACACGCAGCTGATGCGCCTGTTGCCCGATCGGCTTTTGCCTTAACTCTTTTATCCAGGGAATGTTCATGGACACCAAATTGCTCGATATCCTCGCGTGCCCGATCTGCAAAGGCCCGCTCAAGCTCAGCGCCGACAAGACCGAGTTGATCAGCAAGGGCGCCGGTCTGGCGTACCCGATCCGCGATGGCATCCCGGTCATGCTCGAAAGCGAAGCCCGCACCCTGACCACCGACGAGCGTCTGGATAAATGACCACTGCCTTCACCGTTGTCATTCCGTCGCGTTTCGCCTCGACTCGCCTGCCGGGCAAACCGCTGCTGGACATCGCCGGCAAGCCGATGATTCAACACGTCTGGGAACAGGCGAGCAAAAGCAGCGCCAGCCGCGTTGTGGTGGCGACTGACGATGCGCGCATCGTCGAGGCCTGCAAGGCCTTTGGCGCCGAAGTGGTGCTGACCCGTGAAGATCACAATTCCGGCACCGATCGTCTGGCCGAAGTCGCGATGAAACTGGGCCTTGAGCCCGACGCGATCGTGGTCAACGTGCAGGGTGACGAGCCGCTGATCCCGCCGAGCGTGATCGATCAGGTCGCTGCCAATCTGGCTGCCCACACCGAAGCGCGCATGGCCACGCTGGGCGAGCCGATTGAGGACGTGGACACCCTGTTCAATCCGAACGTGGTCAAGGTCGTCAGCGACCTCAATGGTCTGGCGCTGACCTTCAGCCGCGCGACCTTGCCGTGGGCACGCGATGCCTTCGCCAAGAGCCGCGAGCAGTTGCCGGAAGGCGTGCCGTACCGTCGTCACATCGGCATCTATGCCTACCGCGCCGGATTCCTCCAGGACTTCGTCAGTTGGGGCCCGTGCTGGCTGGAAAACACTGAATCCCTCGAGCAATTGCGTGCCCTGTGGCATGGCGTGCGGATTCACGTCGCCGACGCGCTGATTGCGCCGCCAACCGGCGTCGACACCGTTGAAGACCTTGAGCGCGTTCGTCGCCTGCTGGAGGCCTGATGCGCGTTCTGTTTGTGTGCCTGGGCAATATTTGCCGTTCGCCCACGGCCGAGGGCGTGTTACGCCACAAACTGCGTGAAGCGGGGCTGGCGGATCAGGTCGAAGTGGCCTCCGCCGGCACCGGCGATTGGCACGTAGGCAATCCGCCGGACAAACGCAGCCAGGCCGCCGCCAAAGTGCGCGGTTATGACCTGTCGGCGCAACGCGCGCAGCAGGTCAGCCGAGCCGATTTCGCCAGTTACGACCTGATCCTGGCGATGGACAACAGCAACCTGCGCAATCTCAAGGCACTGCAACCTTCCACCGGCAAGGCTGAACTGGATCTGTTCCTGCGCCGTTATGCCGGGTTGGTCGATGAAGTGCCGGATCCCTATTACGACGGCGATCAGGGCTTCGAGCAGGTGCTGGACCTGATCGAAGCGGCCTGCGATCAACTGTTGATCGAAGTGAAGGGCCGTTTATGAGTTTGCAGGTGCAACCGCAGGTTTCCCTGAAACCGTTCAACAGTTTTGGCGTGGATGTTCGCGCGCAACTGTTCGCCGAGGCCCATAGCGACGCCGATGTCCGTGAGGCACTGGCTTATGCGAAAACACATGACGTGCCAATGCTGGTGATCGGCGGTGGCAGCAACTTGCTGCTGACCACGGATATCCCGGCGCTGGTTTTGCGCATGGCGACACGCGGGATCCGCGTGGTCAGTGATGACGGCAATCGTGTGGTGATCGAAGCTGAAGCCGGCGAGCCTTGGCATCCATTTGTGCAATACACGCTGGCGCAGGGTTTTTCCGGACTGGAAAACCTCAGCCTCATCCCTGGCACCGTTGGCGCTGCGCCAATGCAGAACATCGGTGCCTACGGTGTCGAGATCAAGGATGTGTTCGCCGGGCTCACCGCGCTGGACCGCCAGACCGGTGAGCTGCGCGATTTCACCCTGGAAGAATGCAACTTCGCCTACCGCGACAGCCTGTTCAAGCAGCAGCCGGGGCGTTGGCTGATTTTGCGCGTGCGCTTCAAACTGGATCGCGTCGCGCATCTGCATCTGGAGTACGGTCCGGTGCGTCAGCGCCTGACCGAACAGGGTATCGAGCAGCCGACGCCAAGTGACGTCAGCCGCGCCATCTGCAGCATCCGCAGTGAAAAACTGCCGGACCCGGCGGTGCTCGGCAATGCCGGCAGCTTCTTCAAGAATCCGCTGGTGTCGGCGGCCGTCGTCGCGCAAATCAAAACGCAGCACCCGGACGTGGTGGCTTACGCGCAACCGAACGGGCAGATGAAACTGGCGGCGGGTTGGCTGATTGAGCGTGCCGGCTGGAAAGGTTTCCGTGAGGCCGATGCCGGCGTACATAAATTGCAGGCGCTGGTGCTGGTCAACTACGGCGCGGCGACCGGGTTACAACTGCTCGATCTGGCGCAACGCATCCAGAAAGACATTGCCGAACGTTTCAATGTCGAGCTGGAAATGGAGCCTAATCGTTATTGAGGCTACGCTTTCAAAGCACCATTCAAGGCCCTGCACTGATAAAAAAGTGCAGGGCTTTTTTGTTAACGCTGGGTTAACTTAGTGAGCTAACGATAACCGTCATTTGCTCCACCAAAGGCCCGGTGCAGACGTTCGCGTCGGCACAAGAGAGCCTCATTAGCCTGAGTCGATCTGCGTGAACCACACCGCTGATTTTCCGGCGGCAGATTGCTCGACCCCATAACCACTAAAAATATGCGGGCGTGCCCATGATTACCCTGAAACTCAATGGCCAAGACCATTCACTCGATGTCACCGAAGACATGCCGCTGTTGTGGGCGATTCGTGATGTCGCCGGTTACAACGGCACCAAATTCGGCTGCGGCATGGGCCTGTGCGGCGCGTGCACCATTCATATCGATGGCTTGCCCGCGCGCAGTTGCATCACGCCGATCGGCTCGGTGGTAGGCCAGAACATCACCACCATCGATAACCTGCACGCCGACCCGGTCGGCCAGGTGGTTCAGCAAGCCTGGCTCGACACCGCTGTAGCCCAATGCGGTTTCTGTCAGGGCGGGCAGATCATGTCGGCCACGGCGTTGCTCAAGACCAACCCGAACCCGAGCGACGAGCAAATCGAAGAAGCCATGGTCGGCAACATTTGCCGCTGCGGCACTTACAACCGGATCAAGACTGCGATCCGCCAGGCTTCCACGCATTTGAAGGAGGCCAAGGCATGAGTCGCCTCCCGAATGATTTCGCCCTGAGCAATCTCAGCCGTCGCGGCTTCCTCAAAGGTGTCGGCGCCACCGGCGCACTGGTATTGGCTGCGAGTTGGGGTTGGCAGGATGCGTTGGCCGAGGACAAGCCGAAGCAGTTCGGCGCCGATGGTATGCCTAATGGCTGGATCGATGATCCGAAGGTCTACGTCAGCATCGCCGCCGACGGCACGGTGACCGTGGTCTGCAACCGTTCCGAGATGGGCCAGGGCGTGCGCACCAGTCTGACCATGGTCGTTGCTGATGAGCTGGAAGCCGAGTGGACGCTCGTCAAAGTGCAGCAGGCGCCGGGCGATGAGGTGCGTTTCGGCAACCAGGACACCGATGGCTCGCGCAGCATGCGTCACTGGTATGAACCGATGCGGCGTTGTGGTGCGGCGGCCCGTACGATGCTGGAACAAGCGGCGGCTGCGCAGTGGAAAGTGCCGGTCGGCGAATGCCACGCACAATTGCACAAAGTCATCCATAAGCCGTCCGGTCGTGAACTGGGCTATGGCGAACTCGCCGCTGCGGCGAGTGCGTTGCCGGTGCCGGCGCGTGAAAGTCTACGCCTGAAGCAGCCGTCAGAATTCCGCTATATCGGCAAGGAAGGCACCAAAGCCATCGACGGCGATGACATCGTCAAGGGGCGCGCGGTGTACGGCGCCGACGTGCATTTCGACGGCATGTTGTACGCGACCATCGCCCGTCCGGCGGTATACGGCGGCAAGGTCAAGTCGCTGGACGACAGCGCTGCGCTGAAAGTCCCCGGCGTGCTGAAGGTGATGCAGATCGAAAGCCGTCCACTGCCTTCGGAGTTTCAGCCATTGGGCGGCGTGGCCGTGGTGGCCAGCAATACCTGGGCGGCCATCAAGGGCCGCGAAGCGCTGAAAATCGAATGGGACGACGGCCCGAACGCCAGTTATGACTCGATCGCCTATCGCAAAGAGCTGGAATCCGCCTCGCTGAAACCCGGCAAAGTGGTGCGCAACACCGGCGATATCGACAAGGCCTTGAGCGGTGCTGCCAGCACGCTGGAAGCTTCCTACTATCTGCCGCATCTGGCGCAGGCGCCGATGGAACCGATGGTGGCCATCGCCCGTTACAAGGATGGCATCTGCGAAGCCTGGGCGCCGAGTCAGGCACCGCAGGTGACTCGCGAGCGCATCGGCGAGCGACTCGGCTTGCCATTCGATAACGTCACTTTCAATGTCACGCTGCTCGGCGGCGGCTTCGGCCGCAAGTCGAAACCGGACTTCGTCGTTGAAGCGGCGATCCTCGCCAAAGAGTTTCCCGGCAAAGCGGTGCGGGTGCAGTGGACGCGGGAAGACGACATCCACAATTCTTACTTCCACACCGTGTCCGCCGAATATCTGAAGGCTGGCGTCGGCAAGGACGGCATGCCCTCCGGCTGGCTGCATCGCACCGTGGCGCCAAGCATCACCGCGTTGTTTGCGCCGGGGATGAACCATGAGGCGGCGTTCGAGCTGGGCATGGGTTTCACCAACATGGCCTATGCGATTCCCAATGTGCGCCTGGAAAACCCCGAAGCGACGGTACACACGCGGGTCGGCTGGTATCGCTCGGTGTCGAACATTCCCCATGGTTTCGCCATTCAGAGTTTCGTCGATGAACTGGCGCACAAGGCCGGCGAAGATCCGCTCAAGTATCAGATCAAGCTGCTCGGCCCGGATCGGCAGATCGACCCGCGTACCTTGAGCGAGGAGTGGAACTACGGTGAATCTCCCGAGCGTTATCCGATCGACACCGGGCGCATGCGCACGGTGCTGGAAACCGCCGCGAAAGCTGCCGGCTGGGGGCGCAAACTGCCGAAGGGCCGTGGTCTTGGCCTGGCGGTGCATTACAGCTTCGTCACTTACGTGGCGGCGGTGATCGAAGTTGAGGTCAAGGACGACGGGACGCTGATCGTGCACAAGGCTGACATTGCCGTGGACTGCGGGCCGCAGATCAACCCCGAACGTATTCGCTCGCAGTTCGAGGGCGCTTGTGTGATGGGCCTCGGTAATGCGGTGCTGGGTGAAATCAGCTTCAAGGACGGCAAGGTGCAGCAGGACAACTTCCACATGTACGAAGTGGCGCGCATGTCGCTGGCACCGAAGGAAGTCGCGGTGCATTTGGTCACGCCGCCGGGCGACGTGCCGTTGGGTGGTGTTGGCGAACCGGGCGTGCCACCGATTGCGCCGGCGCTGTGCAATGCGATCTTCGCCGCCACCGGCAAGCGTATTCGCAATCTGCCGGTGCGTTATCAGTTGCAGGGCTGGCAGAAGGCAGAGGCGTAATGGACAGCGTCGACCTCAATGTCCTGCGCAGCGTGCTTGAGTGGCGTCGCGCCGGGCAGCGGGTGGTGTTGTTCAGCGTGGTGCAGACCTGGGGCACGGCGCCACGGGCTCCTGGCGCGATGCTTGCCTTGCGCGAGGATGGTGTAGTGATCGGCTCGGTGTCGGGTGGCTGTGTCGAGGATGACTTGATCGCCCGTTTGCACGACGGCCGCATCGCCACCGATGGACCGCCGGTGCAATTGATCACGTACGGCGTAACCCGTGAAGAGGCGGCGCGCTTTGGTCTGCCCTGCGGCGGCACTTTGCGCCTGACCGAAGAGCGCGTTGGCGACCCTGCGTGGGTTGCCGAATTATTGGATCGCTGCGAGGCTCACGAAATCGTCGCGCGCGAGTTGAACATCGACACCGGTGAAGTGGTTTTGACGACGGCGAGCAAAACCGATTCGCTGGCGTTCGATGGCAAAAACCTGCGCGCAATCTACGGGCCGCGCTGGCGTCTGCTATTGATCGGTGCCGGGCAGTTGTCGCGCTACGTCGCGGACATGGCGCGACTGCTGGATTTCGAGGTGTTGATCTGCGATCCGCGCACCGAGTTCGTCTACGGCTGGGAAGAACATCACGGGCGTTTCGTCTCGGGCATGCCGGACGAGGCGGTGTTGAGCATTCAGACCGACGAACGCACGGCGATTGTCGCGTTGACTCACGATCCGCGTCTGGATGACATGGCGCTGCTGACGGCGCTGGATTCGCCAGCCTTCTATGTCGGCGCGCTCGGTTCGCGGGTTAACAGTCAAAAGCGCCGGGAGAATCTGGCTCAGCTAGGCTTGTCGGTAAAAGCGATTGATCGCTTGCACGGGCCAATCGGTTTGCACATCGGCAGTCATTCGCCGGCGGAGATTGCTTTGTCCTTGCTGGCGGAAATTGTCGCGATCAAGAACGGTGTGGAGTTGAAGCAGAAGAAAACTTTGGAGGACGCATGAGTCGATCCATTGCAGTGATTGTGCTGGCGGCGGGTGAAGGCAGCCGCTTTCGCCAGGTGGCCGGTGCTGACAAGGACAAGTTGCTGGTGGACTGCACCGGGCGTGATGGTGCGGTGTGTTCGGTGATCGAGCAGGTGTTGGTGAATCTGCCGGCCAGCCTCGACAGGCGCGTGCTGGTGACGACTGAGGCGCGGCCTCAGGCAATGCGCATGGCCCAGGCTTATGGCTGTGACGTGGTCTCGATTGAGTCGAGCGGGATGGGCGACAGCATTGCCGCCGGCGTTGCGGCTTGTCCGGATGCCGATGGCTGGTTGATTGTGCTGGGGGATATGCCGTTTATCTTGCCGTCGAGTATTGAGCGAGTGGTCGCGGGCATGGCTGATGATGCGGTGAGTGTGCCGGTGCAGGAGGGCGAGTTTGGTCATCCGGTGGGGTTTGGTCGCGCGTTTGGTCCGGGGTTGCAGGCGTTGAGTGGTGATCGTGGCGCCAGGCCTTTGTTCAAGCAGGGCAGGGTGGTGGAAGTGGCGGTGGATGATCCTGGAGTGCTTTGGGATATCGATGTGCCTGAGGCTTTGGTTTTTACTTCGTCTTGAGAGCTACGTAAATTCCTAAGAGCCCCTCACCCTAACCCTCTCCCGGAGGGAGAGGGAACTGACCGAGGTGTTCTTTCGAGGTACACCGACCTGAAATATCCAGTCGAACTCAGGATTTGAAAAGCACGGAGATCGGCTCCCTTTCCCCTCGCCCCCTTGGGGGCGGTCCGACGTTTCGGGAGGGCTGGGGTGAGGGGTAGGATCTAACATCCACCACATAAACCAGCGCGCATAAAAAAACCCCGCCAGGCTTTCACCGGGCGGGGCTTTTTTACAGCTTCAGGAATCAGACGAGGGGTTTAGGCTCGTGTTCTTTTTCCTGGGCTTCTTCGTGGTGCTCTGCTGCGTCTTGAACGGAGCGAGGCGCTTCAGCGATGACCGCTTCGACTACCGCTTGTTCAGCGACGACTTCAGCAACCGGAGCAGCAGCGGCAGCCAGTTCGGCTTCCTTCTGCAGACGCTCTTCTTCACGCTTGCGACGACGCACTTCACGTGGGTCGTTCGGGGCGCGACCGTTTGCAGCCAGAGCGCTGACCGGAGCCACTTCAGCCACCGGAGCAGGTGCTTCGGCAACGACAGGAGCTTCGATGACTGGAGCTGGTTCAGCAACAACCACTGGCTCGGCAGCTTTGGTCTCTTCAACCACTGGAGCTTCGGCAACAGGCGCTTCGTACGCTGGTGCTTCGAACACTGGCGTTTCAACAACCGGTGCTTCAACCACCGGCGCTGGTGTTTCAGCGACTGCTGGTTCAGCAACCCAGTTGAAAGCGGTCTGCTCTTCGCGAACTTCACGCACGGTTTCGGTCACGGTTTCAGCGACGGTTTCAACCACCGGCTCGGCGACTACGAATGGCGCTGGCTCGACCTGCGGCAGAGTTTCCTGAACCGGTGCCACTTCGACTTCCGGAGCAGCAACCACTTCGACTGGAGTCGTCGCTTCAACAACCGGCGCTTCCACTGGAGTGGTTTCCTGAACAGCAGCGGTAGCGCGTTCGGCTTGTTCGTGAGCTTGTGCTTCGGCCGGAGCGCTGATCACGGTGCTGGCAACGGCGGCGGTTACCGCCAGGCCAGCAGCCAGATCGGCGGTGCTTGGGCTTTCGCCGTTTTCGCCGGCTTCGGATTCTTCCGAGCCTTCGATCACGTTGCCGTTGGCATCACGCTGACGCTCACGACGGTTGCTGCGACGACGCTGACCGCGCGAACGACGACGTGGGCGATCGCCTTCGGCGTTCTCCGAACCGTCTTCCGGCAGTTGCTCTTCGTTGGTGTTCAGTTCTTCTTCATCGGCGACGGCAGCAGCGGCCTGTTCGGCGCGTGGCTGACGCTCTTCACGCGGCGGACGCGGTGCGCGCTCTTCACGTGGCTGACGGGCCGGACGCTCTTCAGCGGTCACGACTGCGGTGTCTGCCGTCACTGGAGCGGCGTCCAGTGGCTCGCGCAGTTCACGTACACGCTCTTCACGCTCGCCACGCGGCTTGCGGTCTTCGCGCGGTGCGCGTGGCGCACGTTCTTCACGCGGAGCACGTGGTGCGCGCTCTTCGCGGGCTGCCGGCGCTTCGCTGCGGGCTTCACGAGGCTCGCGGACTTCACGGGCTTCGCGTGGCTGACGCTCTTCGCGCGGCTCACGTGGTGCGCGCTCTTCACGCGGTGCACGTTCTTCGCGAGGCTTGCGCTCTTCATCGCGGCGACCGTTACGGTTGCGGCTCTGCTGACGACCGTTGCGACGCTCTTCGTTACGGGCCGGGCGCTCGCTGGCTGGTTTTTCAACTACAACCGGAGCAGCTGGCTCTTCTTTGGTGGCGAACAGGCTGACCAGCGATTTCACCAGGCCTTTGAACAGGCTTGGTTCTGGCGCGGCAACTGGCGCCGGTGCCGGAGCGGCAGGCGCGGCGACTTCGGTCGGAACCGGAGCATTGGCGCGGGCCGGAGCAGTCTTGACTGCGGCTTCCTGGCGAACCAGGGTGCGGGTCGCAGCGGCTGGCTGAACTTCTTCGACTTCTGCCGCGGCAGCAGCGATTTCGTAGCTGGACTGGTTGGTCGCGGCTTCCGGGCTGTCATCACGCAGACGCTGAACTTCGAAGTGCGGCGTTTCGAGGTGATCGTTCGGCAGAATGACGATGCGGGCACGGGTGCGCAGTTCGATCTTGGTGATCGAGTTGCGTTTTTCGTTGAGCAGGAACGCAGCGACCGGGATCGGCACTTGAGCGCGCACTTCGGCAGTGCGGTCTTTCAGGGCTTCTTCTTCGATCAGGCGCAGGATCGCCAGCGACAGCGATTCAACGTCACGGATGATGCCGGTGCCGTTGCAACGCGGGCAGACGATGCCGCTGCTTTCGCCCAGGGATGGACGCAGG
>NZ_JBITSX010000051.1:0-17954 GCF_044541255.1 Pseudomonas sp. NPDC085632
GAAGCGCAGATCGCCTGGGGCAGGAGCGCCGCGCAGGATCAACATCTTCGGGACAGCCTCGGGAAGGGGTGTGCTTTGAGGCCGTGCATTCTAGCCTAAACCGCCCTCAACATCACCCGAAACGCTACGCACGGTTGCACTCGGGTATCAATCTGTGTTTCCGACTTCAGAGTCAGGTAAATCAGCTATTCAGAGGCCGCTTATTTTTACTGTAACAAAAAGCCGTGAAGGCCCGTTTCTGCGGGGTTTAGCTCGGTTTTGTGATCGCTAGCAGACTCGCCCTGCACTGTCGAGATATGGCGCCCGTGGTCGTTTGCGTATACTGCGCAGATGTTTTTCCCAACGGCTTTGCGTCCGCGGTACGCCAAATGGCTGATCGCAACCGGACTCTTCCTGATGCTCGGTGGCTGTGTTGATAAACCCAACACACTCGAGCGCGTAAAGGAGGATGGTGTGCTGCGGGTGATTACCCGTAACAGCCCCGCCACCTACTTTCAGGATCGCAGCGGTGAAACCGGCTTCGAATACGAGCTGGTGAAGCGTTTCGCCGACGATTTGGGTGTCGAGCTGAAGATCGAGACCGCCGACAACCTCGACGACCTCTTCGATCAGATCGGCAAACCGAACGGCCCGGTACTGGCTGCTGCCGGTCTGGTCAGCAGCGAGCAGCGCAAGAAGCAGGTGCGGTTCTCGCACTCCTATCTCGAAGTCACCCCGCAGATCATTTACCGCAATGGCCAGTCGCGGCCGACCGATCCCGGCGATCTGGTCGGCAAGAAGATCATGGTGCTTAAAGGCAGCACTCACGCCGAGCAGTTGGCCGAGCTGAAAAAGAAATTTCCCGGCATCGAGTACGAAGAGTCTGACGCGGTTGAAGTGGTCGACCTGCTGCGCATGGTCGATGAAGGCCAGATTGACCTGACTCTGGTCGATTCCAATGAAGTGGCGATGAACCAGGTATACTTCACCAATATCCGTGTCGCCTTCGACCTCGGTGATGCGCGCAGCCAGAGCTGGGCGGTCGGCCCGGGCGAAGACAACAGCCTGCTCAACGAGATCAACGCGTATCTGGACAAGGTGCAGAAGAACGGCACCCTGCAACGCTTGAAGGATCGCTACTACGGCCACGTCGATGTACTCGGTTACATGGGCGCCACGACCTTCGCCCAGCACTTGCAGCAGCGCTTGCCGAAATACGAACAGCACTTCAAGAACTACGCGAAGAAAGAGAAAGTCGACTGGCGCCTGCTTGCGGCGATCGGCTATCAGGAATCGTTGTGGCAACCCACCGTCACCTCGAAAACCGGCGTACGCGGGCTGATGATGCTGACCCAGAACACCGCTCAGGCGATGGGTGTATCCAACCGCCTCGATCCGAAGCAGAGCATCATGGGCGGTGCGAAATACCTGGCTTATATGAAAGATCAGCTCGACGATTCGATCAAGGAACCGGATCGCACGTGGTTCGCCTTGGCGGCGTACAACGTCGGCAGCGGCCATCTGGATGACGCGCGCAAGCTGACGGCCAAGGAAGGGTTGAATCCGGACAAGTGGCTGGACGTGAAGAAGATCCTGCCGCGCCTGTCGCAAAAGCAGTGGTACAGCAAAACTCGCTATGGCTACGCCCGGGGCGGCGAGCCTGTGCATTTTGTGGCGAACATTCGTCGTTATTACGACATTCTGACTTGGGTGACGCAGCCGCAACTTGAGGGTGATCAGGTGGCTGAGGGCAATCTGCATGTGCCGGGTATCGACAAGTCAAAACCCGCGCAAGAACCTGCCCCGCTTTAAAAGCAAAAGATCGCAGCCTTCGGCAGCTCCTACAGGTGTACGCATAACCCTGCAGGAGTTGCCGAAGGCTGCGATCTTTTGATCTTAGCCCTTGAGAGCGGCCGCCAGAATCAGCGCCTTCATCTCGGACACAGCAGACTTGAATCCCACGAACAACGCATGCGCCACCAGCGCGTGGCCGATGTTCAGTTCGTTGATGCCCTTGATTGCCGCGACGGCTTCAACGTTGTGGTAATGCAAGCCGTGACCCGCGTTAACGATCAAACCCTGGGCCAAACCAAACGCCACGCCATCCGCCACACGCTTGAGTTCTTCAGCCACCTCAGTCGGCGTTTCGGCATCCGCATAACGACCTGTGTGCAACTCAATGGCCGGCGCGCCAACGCGTTTCGACGCAGCAATCTGGCGCTCGTCGGCATCGATGAACAGCGACACTTCGCAGCCGATCTTCGACAGACGTTCAACCGCTGCCTTGATGCGCTCTTCCTGCCCCGCGACATCGAGACCGCCTTCGGTAGTCAGTTCCTGACGGGTTTCCGGGACCAGACAGATGTGCGCCGGGCGGATGCATTCGGCGAACGCCATCATTTCTTCGGTGACGCCCATTTCGAAGTTCATGCGGGTTTGCAGCACGTCCTTGAGCAGCAGGACATCGCGTTCCTGAATGTGTCGGCGGTCTTCGCGCAGGTGCACGGTGATGCCATCGGCGCCCGCCTCTTCCGCGTCCAGCGCAGCCTTGACCGGGTCCGGGTAGCGCGTGCCACGGGCCTGACGCAGGGTGGCAACGTGGTCGATGTTCACGCCAAGAAGAATGCGATTGCTGGTGGTCACGGATGCGCTCCTGAATTGAGAGATTCGGCGCACAGCATACGGGGTGATCAGGGCTTGCGAAACAGTTCGCGACTGACGAGGGGACGACCGCCCAAGTGAACGGCGAGTGCCTGGCGCATCAAACGCTTGGCGGCGGACAACGCGCCGGGGGCGGACCAGTCGGCTTCGGCCATGGCCAGCAACTCGACACCGTTGAACAGGCCCGGTTGCAGCAGGAAAACCCTCTCAAGCCCCGCATCCACTTGCAGGCGATAGAGACCATCCGGCGCGACGGGTTCGCCGTGAACGTCCGTGTTCAGTGAAAAGCCGTAACCGAGGTCATCCAGCAGCCGCCACTCGAAGGAACGCAGCAACGGTTCCAGCGGCCGACCTTCGGCCAGTGCCAGCAAGGTTGCGGCGTAGTGATCGAACACAGCTGGATGCGGATCCTCGGCCGGCAGCAAGCGGATCAGTAGCTCATTCAAGTAGAGACCGCTGAACAGCGCCTCGCCGTTGAGCCACGCCGAAGTGCCAGAACTCTCCATGCGCCCGACATTCTTCAGCTCGCCTTTGCCGCGAAATTCGACTTCCAGCGACACGAATGGTCGCGCCAACGTCCCGGCTTTGCCCCGCGCACTGCGCAACACCGCCCGCAGCCGCCCTTGCGGCGTGAGGAAATCCACCAGCGCACTGGTTTCGCGGTAGGCGCGGGAGTGCAGGACGTAGGCGGGTTGGGCGGGAGGCGGGTTTTGCGACATTGAGTTCTCGATGAAGAAACGCAGATTTACACACAACCCAAAACCAATGTGGGAGCGAGCCTGCTCGCGAAAGCGGAGTGACAGTCAGCATCAATGCTGAATGTTACATCCTCTTCGCGAGCAGGCTCGCTCCCACAGTGGGTATCGGTGTTCTCTGGAACGGTGATTACAGGTCGCCGTAACCCAGCGAACGCAATGCACGCTCGTCGTCGGACCAACCACCCTTCACCTTGACCCACAGATTGAGCATGATCTTGGAGTCGAACAGCAGCTCCATGTCCTTGCGCGCCTCGGTGCCAATGCGCTTGATACGCTCGCCCTTGTCGCCAATGATGATCTTCTTCTGGCCGTCGCGCTCAACGAGGATCAAGGCGTGGATGTGCAGGGTTTTGCCCTGCTGCTTGAACTCTTCGATTTCGACGGTGATCTGGTACGGCAGCTCGGCGCCCATCTGACGCATGATTTTCTCGCGCACCAGTTCGGCGGCGAGGAAACGGCTGCTGCGGTCGGTGATCTGGTCTTCCGGGAAGAAGTGATCATTCTCCGGCAGGTGATCGGCAATGACCTTTTCCAGTGCTTCGAGGTTATGCCCGTGCTGCGCGGAAATCGGAATGATCTGCGCGTTCGGCAGTTGTTCCTGTAACCAGCTGAGGTGCGGCATCAGCTCGGCTTTGTCTTCGATGCGGTCGGTCTTGTTCAGCGCGACGATCAGCGGACCGGTCACGTACTGCACGCGCTCGAGGACCATCTGGTCTTCGTCGGTCCATTTGGTGCGATCAACCACGAAGATCACCACGTCGACGTCTTTCAACGCCGCCGAAGCGGTTTTGTTCATATAACGGTTCAGGGCCTTTTCGCCACCCTTGTGCATGCCCGGGGTGTCGACGTAGATCGCTTGCACGTCACCCTCGGTTTTGATCCCGAGCATGTTGTGGCGAGTGGTCTGCGGCTTGCGCGAAGTGATCGCGAGCTTCTGGCCAAGGATGTGGTTCAGCAACGTGGACTTGCCAACGTTGGGACGGCCGACGATGGCAACATAGCCACAGCGAGTTGCGTTTGTATCAGTCATTGCCATTCTCCACGCCCAAGGCAATCAGTGCTGCGGCGGCCGCTACCTGTTCGGCAATACGACGGCTCACACCCTGACCTCGGCTTTTTTCATTCAGTAAGACAACTTCGCACTCGACGAAGAAGGTTCGGCAGTGCGGCTCGCCCTGGATATCCACCACTTCGTAGCGTGGCAGATCGCAACCACGCGATTGCAGGTGTTCCTGCAGGCGGGTTTTCGGATCCTTGTTGGTGTCGACCAGCGTCAGGCCTTCGAACTCACCGGCCAGCCAGGCCAGCACGCGCTCACGCGCCATGTCCATGCCGGCGTCGAGATAGATTGCACCGATCAAGGCTTCGAGGGCATCGGCCAGAATCGATTCGCGACGGAAACCGCCGCTTTTCAACTCGCCGGAACCCAGTCGCAGGTACTCGCCAAGGTCGAAACCGCGCGCCAGTACGGCCAGCGTCTCACCTTTTACCAAACGTGCGCGCAAACGCGACAACTGGCCTTCGCGGGCCAGCGGGAAGCGATCGAACAACGCCTCGCCAGCGACGAAGTTGAGGATGGCATCGCCAAGGAATTCCAGGCGTTCGTTGTTGCGCCCGGCAAAACTGCGGTGCGTCAGAGCCAGCAGCATCAGCTCCTGGTCCTTGAAGGTGTAACCGAGCTGACGCTCGAGACGGCTTAGAGAAACGCTCACGGTTTACCCACGCTGAGTTCGTGGCTGGATTCCACTGCCATCGCCGGGATGCGGCGCAGGCCTGGGACAATTAACGCTGTGTTCAAAAATTAAATCCTGGCGATTGCGAAGCCGATTGTGCCGGCTCCAGAAATGCATTCGGCGCTGTGGTCAACAGCGCCGTGTGTGATTACTTGATCAGACCAACCCGCGAGAAATTCGGCAGGTGACTGAGTTTCGGTTCTGGCCAGCTCATCCAGACCGCGAAGGCCTTGCCGACAATATTCTGGTCGGGAACCATGCCCAGCAGATCCTTGGGAATGTTCGGATCATCCCAGTAGCGACTGTCATTCGAGTTGTCGCGGTTGTCGCCCATCATGAAGTAGTGCCCGGCAGGCACTGTCCACGAGCGATCCGGCGTGGCGCGGTAGCGGCTCATTTCCTTGCGGATCAGATGCTCGGCGGCGCCCAGTTTCTCTTTATACAGTTCGGCGCTGCCCAGCGTGCCCGGCTCGGCGCCGACCATCTGCTCGGCAATCGACTCGCCATTCACAAACAGACGCTTGTCGGCGGTGTAACGCACCGTGTCACCCGGCAGACCCACTACACGCTTGATGTAGTTGACGTTCGGATCGCTCGGGTAGCGGAACACCATCACATCGCCGCGCTGCGGATCACCGACTTCGATGATTTTCTTGTCGATCACCGGCAGGCGGATCCCGTAAGAAAACTTGTTCACCAGAATGAAGTCACCGACATCCAGGGTCGGTTTCATCGAGCCCGAAGGGATCTGGAACGGCTCCACGAGGAACGAGCGCAGTACCAGCACGATGAACAGCACCGGGAAGAACGACTTGCCGTATTCGACCAGCAGCGGCTCTTTATTCAGTTTTTCAACGACCACCCCATCGGGCTGGCTGACGCTGCCTTGATAAGAGGCAATGGCAGCACGCCGACGCGGTGCCAGGATCAACAGATCAAGCAACGCCAACAGGCCGCAGACGAACACGGCGATGACCAGCAACAGCGGGAAATTTAGTGACATAGGACCTAACTATCCAACCTGAGCACGGCAAGGAAGGCTTCTTGTGGAATTTCCACGTTGCCGACCTGCTTCATGCGTTTCTTACCGGCCTTTTGCTTCTCGAGCAGTTTCTTCTTACGGCTGACGTCACCACCGTAGCATTTGGCCAATACGTTCTTTCTGAGCGCCTTGACGGTTGTTCGGGCAACGATCTGACCACCGATGGCGGCCTGAATGGCTACGTCGAACATCTGACGAGGAATCAGTTCTTTCATCTTCTCGGTCAACTGGCGACCTTTGTAGTGCGAGTTGTCACGGTGCACGATCAATGCAAGGGCATCGACCTTGTCGCCGTTGATCAGCACGTCCAGTTTCACCAGATTAGCCGATTGGTAACGATCGAAATGGTAATCCAGCGAAGCATAGCCACGGCTGGTGGATTTGAGACGGTCGAAGAAGTCCAGGACCACTTCGTTCATCGGCAGGTCGTAAGTGACTTGCACCTGATTGCCGAGGAACAGCATGTCGACTTGAACGCCACGCTTCTCGATGCACAGGGTGATGACGTTGCCCAGGTGCTCTTGTGGCACGAGGATATTGGCCCGCACGATCGGCTCGCGCATGTCTTCGATCGACGACACATCCGGCAGCTTGGACGGGTTGTCGACGTAAATCGTTTCACCGGTTTTCAGCACCAGCTCGAAGATTACCGTCGGCGCCGTGGTGATCAGGTCCAGGTTGTACTCGCGCTCGAGGCGCTCCTGGATGATTTCCATGTGCAGCATGCCGAGGAAGCCGCAACGGAAGCCGAAGCCCAGTGCGTCGGAGCTTTCCGGGGTGTATTGCAGCGACGAGTCGTTGAGGGTCAGCTTCTGCAGCGCTTCGCGGAAATCCTCGAAGTCGTCGGAGCTGACCGGGAACAGACCGGCGTAAACCTGCGGCTGGATGCGTTTGAAGCCTGGCAGCACTTCAACGTCCGGGGTCGAGCTCAGGGTCAGGGTGTCACCGACTGGTGCACCGTGAATGTCCTTGATGCTGGCGATGATGAAGCCCACTTCGCCGGCCTTGAGGTCAGCGGTGGCGGTGTGTTTCGGGTTGAATACACCGACGCTGTCGACCAGATGGATCTTGCCGGTGGACTTGACGAGGATCTTGTCGCCCTTCTTCACGCGGCCATGACGCACGCGCACCAGGGAGACAACGCCCAGGTAGTTATCGAACCAGGAATCGATGATCAACGCTTGCAGCGGATCTTCGATGTTGCCGGTCGGCGCAGGAATGGTCGCGACCAGACGCTCAAGCACTTCGTCGACACCCAGGCCGGTTTTGGCGCTGCAGGTGACGGCGTCGGTGGCGTCGATGCCGATGATCTTTTCGATCTCGTCCTTGACGCGCTCAGGATCGGCCTGTGGCAGGTCGATCTTGTTCAGCACCGGCATGACCTCGAGGCCTTGCTCGATGGCGGTGTAGCAGTTGGCCACGGACTGGGCTTCAACGCCCTGACCGGCATCGACCACCAGCAAGGCGCCTTCACACGCGGCCAGGGAACGGCTGACTTCGTAGGTGAAGTCGACGTGGCCCGGGGTGTCAATGAAGTTCAGCTGATATTTGATGCCGTCTTTGGCGGTGTAATAGAGGGTAACGCTGTGGGCCTTGATGGTGATCCCGCGTTCACGCTCCAGATCCATGGAATCCAGTACCTGGGCTTCCATTTCACGCTCGGCCAGGCCGCCGCACATCTGGATGAAGCGATCGGCCAGCGTCGACTTGCCATGGTCAATGTGGGCGATGATGGAGAAATTGCGGATATGACTCAAATCACTCACGGATCAACACTCAAAAAGGCTGCAGGCATAGCCCGCCGAAAAATAGCCGGGAATTGTACCTGATACACGGCGCAAGCGTCACGTTCGCCCGTCACCCGGATTGCATGCAAAAACGCCCCGATCTGTCGACCGAGGCGTTTTCAAGTTTAAAGCGCACGTAAAATCGCGCGCATCAACCGGCTCTTCGCAGCAGCCAGACACCTGCCAGCGCACAGACGCCGGCCGGCACCAGCACCGCGAACAGCGGCGAGAAACCGAACACCAGGCTCGAAGGGCCGAGCAAATCCTGGACGATACGGAAGGTAAAGCCCACCAGTACCCCGGTGAACACACGCTGACCGAGGGTCACCGAACGCAGCGGGCCGAAGATGAAGGAGATCGCCATCAGCACCAGAGCGGCAGTGACCAGCGGCTGCAACACCTTGACCCAAAATGCCAGCCAGTAGCGACCGTTGCTCAGTCCTTGCTCGGACAGATAGTGGATGTAACCCCACAAGCCACTGATCGACAGCGATTCCGGCGCCATGACCACGGTGCTGAGCAGTTGCGGGCTCAACGCCACGTCCCATTGCTCGCTCGGGGTATTGACGACTTCCGTACTGCGTTCATGGAACAGCGTGGTGGCAACATCGGTGAGCTGCCACTTGGTGCCGTCGAACTCGGCCTTTTTGGCGAAGCTTGAACTCAGCAGATGACGTTCCTTGTCGAAGTGATAGCGAGTCACGCCATACAACAGGCCGTTCGGTTGCACGGCGTTGATGTGGATGAATTCTTCACCCTGACGGTGCCACATGCCGTGCTTGGCGCTTTGTGCGTCGCCGCTGCCCTGCGCCAGCGAGCGATTGGCCTGCGCCATGCTTTCGGTCGCCGGAGCAACGTACTCGCCGATCAGCACGCCGGCCAGCATCAGCACCAGCATCGGCTTCATGACAGCCCAGACAATACGGCCGATGGATACGCCCGCGGCGCGCATGACCGTCAGCTCACTGCTGCTGGCCAGACTGCCAAGGCCGATCAGGCAACCGATCAATGCGGCCATCGGCAGCATTTCGTAGAGACGGCGCGGCGCCGTCAGCAGCACGAAACTCAGGACATCTACGAGGGTGTAGGTGTCGCTGACGTCGCCCATTTCATCGATGAACGCGAACAGCGTTGCCAGACCGAGAATGATTGCCAGCACGGCGATGATCGCCATGAACACGCTGCTGCCGATGTAGCGGTCGAGTTTAACCACGGGCCACCTCCAGCGCTGCAGAGCGACGGCTGGCCATCTTCAGGCGTAGCGGCTCCCAATAGAGCAGGCCGAGACCGATGACCAGGAAGATCGCGTGCACCCACCACAGGCCGAGGGCCGGCGGGATCTTGCCCTTCTCGAGGGCGCCGCGGGCGGCAATCAGGATGGTCAGGTAAGCCATATAAAGAAGAATCGCCGGCAGCAGCTTGAGGAAACGCCCTTGGCGCGGATTGACTCGCGACAGCGGCACCGCCATCAAGGTCACGATAAACACCAGCAGCGGCAGGGACAAACGCCATTGCAGTTCGGTTTTGGAGCGGATGTCATCACTGCCCAGCAGTGCCGAGGTCGGCATGGCGTCACGGTCGGTGACTTCTTCGCTGACATCCGGCTTGGGCAACAGCACGCCGTAGGTTTCGTAATGAATGGCACGGTAATCGGCCTGACCCGGGCTGCCGTCGTAGCGATAGCCGTTATCGAGAATCAGGTAGCGATTGCCGTCGGGACGCACTTCCTGGCGGCCCTTTTCGGCCACCAGCACGGAAATCCCGCGGTCCTTTTGATCGGCACCGAGATTTTTCTGCGAAATGAATACGCTGCCCAGATTGACGCGATCGTCGCTCAGGGTTTCGGTGTAGGTCACCCGAGTACCATCACGCAGGGCTTGGAAACGGCCCGGTTCGAGGGTATCGAACTCGGTCAGCGCGTCCTGCTTGTTGAGCAGCAACTGGAACTGGTTGGCGCCTTGCGGGGCCAGGCCCAGGCTCAACCACGCCACGACCAGTGCGACCAGCGTCGCCGGAAACAGGGTCATGCGAAACAGTTTCTGCTGGCTCATGCCGGTGGCCGAGAGCACGGTCATCTCGCTTTCGAGATACAGGCGACCGTAGGCCAGCAGGATCCCGAGGAACAGGCCCAGCGGCAGAATCAGTTGCAGGAACCCCGGCAGACGGAACCCCATGATCAGGAACAGCGAGCCCGGGTCGAGCTGACCGGCAGCGGCCTGAGCGAGGTATTTGATAAAGCGACCGCTCATGATGATGACCAGCAGCACGGCACTCACGGCGCTGAGGGTCAGCAGGACTTCGCGGGACAGATAACGGAAGACGATCAAACCAGACACTCCAGGGTTGTCAGGCTAAGGCGGCCAAACAAGCAAACACATCGACCGGCCCGCAACGCAGAGCCGTCGAAAAAAGATGCGGCATTATCCTGTGAATGGAGGCGCCTGTCACTGCGCACACTCATCCATGTCTGTAATCCTTTGCAGATCGTACAACCCAGGGGGCGTTCTCAATTAGTTTTCACACCGCGCCGGGTCTGCTGGTGTGCAGGGCAAGGCGCGAGAAGCGTGGTTTGGTCATTCCAAATAAGCTTCGAGCAACGCAGCCCTGCACAACAACAGGCCCGGCCCTTCGGGTTGTGCCTTAAAGCCGGCCAGTCTGCGTTGCAGGCCTTGGAAAGGGAACAACCATTCCCAGCGGCCTGCGCCTTGCCTGGCTGGCTTTAAGGCGACAACGCGGTGTGAAAACCAATTGAGAACGCCCCCTAGGGTTGTCAGGTGCGGGGAGCGAGGTTCAAACTGCGGCCCTTGTCGCAGGCTTTGGCCTGCGCCTCTTCTATCTATAAGCAGGCGACTGCGGACACCGTCGAACGCCTGCGTGTTGACCATTCATTCAGGGATCCGGACATGGAACTGGTTGTAAAAAGCGTTAGCCCAGAAACGTTGAAAACCGCCACCCTGGTGGTTGCCGTCGGTGAAGGCCGCAAACTCGGGGTCGCGGCCAAACAGGTCGATGAACTCAGCGGTGGCGCGATCAGCGCCGTGCTCAAGCGTGGCGATCTGTCCGGCAAAGTCGGCCAGAGCCTGCTGCTGCACAGCCTGCCAAACCTGAAAGCCGAGCGCGTGCTGCTGGTCGGCGTGGGTAAAGAAGAAGAACTGGGCGACCGTCCGTTCCGCAAGATCGCCGCAGGCATCCTCAACACCCTGAAAGGCCTGGGCGGCAGCGACGCCGTGCTGGCGCTGGATGAAATTATTGTTAAAAACCGCGACAGCTACGGCAAAACCCGTCTGCTGGCGGAAACCCTGGTGGACGGCGAATACACCTTCGACCAGTTCAAGAGCCAGAAAGCCGAACCGCGCGCCCTGAAAAAAATCACCCTGCTGACCATCAAGGCTGCGCAGGCTGAAGTGCAGCGCGCCGTGAATCACGCCACCGCGATCGCCAATGGCATGGCCTTCACCCGCGATCTGGGCAACCTGCCGCCGAACATCTGCCACCCGACCTTCCTCGGCGAACAAGCGAAGAACCTCGGTAAAGAATTCAAGGATCTGAAAGTCGAAGTCCTCGACGAGAAGAAGATCAAAGCCCTGGGCATGGGCTCGTTCTACGCCGTCGGCCAAGGCAGCGCCCAGCCACCGCGCCTGATCGTCATGCAATACAACGGCGGCAAGAAATCCGAGAAGCCGTACGCACTGGTCGGCAAAGGCATCACCTTCGACACTGGCGGCATCAGCCTGAAACCGGGCGCCGGCATGGACGAAATGAAGTACGACATGGGCGGCGCTGCCTCTGTGTTCGGCACCCTGCGCGCCGTGCTTGAGCTGAAACTGCCGATCAACCTGGTGTGCATCCTCGCCTGCGCCGAGAACATGCCGAGCGGCAACGCTTCGCGCCCGGGCGACATCGTCACCACCATGAGCGGCCAGACTGTGGAAATCCTCAACACCGACGCCGAAGGCCGACTGGTGCTGTGCGACGCGCTCACCTACTCCGAGCGCTTCAAGCCGCAAGCGGTGATCGACATTGCCACCCTGACCGGCGCTTGCGTCGTTGCCTTGGGCGCCCACACTTCGGGTCTGCTGGGCAACAACGACGAACTGATCGGCCAACTGCTCAGCGCCGGTAAAGCCGCTGACGACCGCGCCTGGCAACTGCCGTTGTTCGACGAGTACCAGGAACAACTGGACAGCCCGTTCGCCGACATCGCCAACATTGGCGGGCCGAAAGCAGGCACTATCACCGCCGCGTGCTTCCTGTCGCGCTTCACCAAAAACCTCAACTGGGCGCACCTGGACATCGCGGGCACCGCATGGACCAGCGGCGGCAAGGACAAGGGCGCCACTGGCCGTCCGGTGCCTCTGCTGACCCAGTACCTGCTGGATCGCGCCAAGGCCTGAACCCGCTGACGGGCGGCGTCACTTTCGGGTGATGCCGCTTGCTGCTCTGGAACCGCAATGACCAAAGTCGACTTCTATATCCTGCCCAGCGCCGATCCCTCGGCTCGCCTGGACTTTGCCTGCAAACTCACCGAGAAAGCCTGGCGCATGGGCCACCGCATCTACCTGCACTGCAGCGACGCAGCTCAGCGTGACGATCTCGATGCACGCCTGTGGGCATTCAAGGGCGAAACCTTCGTGCCGCATGGCCCGGCCGACACCGAGCCGGACGGTTTGATTGTGTTGGGATTGGGTGACGACTGCGGTCAGCATCAGGATTTGCTGGTCAATCTCGACCTGAAAGTCCCGGCCTTCGCCAGCAAATTCGCCCGGGTGGCGGAAGTGGTGGTCGAAGATCCGACGATTCGGGCGGCCGCGCGGGAGAGTTTCCGTTTCTACCGCGAACAGGGCTATCCTCTGCAAGATCACCGTTTACAGCGACTCTGAGCATTCCAATGGACACTCCGAAACCGCAGCAAAAGTCCGCGCATCTGCTGGACGATCTCGAATCGATCCGTCAGTTGCTCGGCGACGACAACCTGCAACCGCCATTGCTGACCGACACGGTCGATGAAGGCGAACAGGAACAGATTCCGATGTTGTTCGATTCTGTCGGCGCCGAGCCGGCCGCTGTCGAACCACCAGCCGCGCCAGCCCCGATACCTGCCGCACCGCCGGCTGCGACCGCCGCCAAAGGCCCGGACGCCCTGCTCCACCTCGACAGCGAACTGCGCGCCGCCGCGCAATTGATCATGCAAGACGTGATCGACGACTTCGCCCCGCACATCGAAACCGAAATCAAACGCCGCCTCGATGCGCGGATGGAACGCCTCCTCAGCCAATACGAGTAAACGCTCCTGTAGGAGCTGCCGAAGGCTGCGATCTTTTGATTTTGATTTTTAAAAACAAGATCAAAAGATCGCAGCCTTCGGCAGCTCCTACATTTAGATCCCCTCCGGGCCCGCCCCGCTCGCCCTCGGCCCCATGCCCCGCTATACTCGTCGGCTTTTCCTGAATTAATGCCAATAGGGTCCCGCCGCGCATGGATAAGACCTACCAGCCGCACGCCATTGAAACTTCCTGGTACAACACCTGGGAGTCCGAGAACTACTTCGCCCCGCAAGGCGCGGGCGACTCCTACACCATCATGATCCCGCCGCCGAACGTCACCGGCAGCCTGCACATGGGTCACGGTTTCAACAACGCGATCATGGACGCGCTGATCCGTTTCCGCCGCATGCAGGGTCGCAACACCCTGTGGCAGCCGGGCACCGACCACGCCGGTATCGCCACGCAGATGCTGGTGGAGCGTCAACTCGAGGCTCAAGGCCAGAATCGCCATGATCTGGGCCGCGAAAAATTCCTCGAGAAAGTCTGGGAGTGGAAGGATCAGTCCGGCGGCAACATCAGCCGTCAGATCCGCCGCCTCGGCTCGTCCGTCGACTGGAGCCGTGAGCGCTTCACCATGGACGACGGCCTCTCGGAAGCGGTTAAAGAAGCGTTCGTGCGCCTGCACGAAGACGGCCTGATCTACCGCGGCAAGCGTCTGGTCAACTGGGACACCAAACTGCACACGGCGATTTCCGACCTCGAAGTGGAAAACCACGACGAGAAAGGTTTCCTGTGGAACCTGAAATACCCGCTGGCCGACGGCGCGAAAACCGCTGAAGGCAACGATTTCCTGATCGTCGCAACCACGCGCCCGGAAACCATGCTCGGCGACTCCGCCGTCGCAGTGAACCCGAACGATGAGCGCTACCAGGCCCTGATCGGCAAATTCGTCGAGCTGCCATTGGTTGGCCGCCGCATCCCGATCATCGCCGACGATTACTGCGACCCTGAATTCGGCACCGGCTGCGTGAAAATCACCCCGGCCCACGATTTCAACGACTACGAAGTCGGCAAGCGCCACAACCTGCCGCTGCTGAACATCTTCGACAAGAACGCCAACGTGCTGCCTGCAGCGCAGGTGTTCAACCTCGACGGTACGCTGAACGACAGCATCGACGGCGCGATTCCGGCCGAGTACGCCGGCCTTGAGCGTTTTGAAGCGCGCAAGCAGATCGTTGCCGCGTTCGACGCCGCCGGCCTGCTGGTCAGCGTCAACGACCACGGTTTGAAAGTGCCGAAAGGCGACCGCTCCGGCACCATCATCGAGCCGTGGCTGACCGACCAGTGGTACGTGTCGACCAAGCCTTTGGCCGAGCCTGCGATTGCCGCCGTTGAAGACGGTCGCATCCAGTTCGTGCCGAAGCAGTACGAAAACATGTACTTCTCGTGGATGCGCGACATCCAGGACTGGTGCATCAGCCGTCAGCTGTGGTGGGGCCACCGGATTCCGGCCTGGTACGACGAGTCGGGCAAAGTCTATGTCGGTCGCGACGAAGCCGAAGTGCGTGCCAAGCACAACCTTGGCCCGGACGTTGCGCTGCAACAGGACAACGACGTACTCGACACTTGGTTCAGCTCGGGTCTGTGGACCTTCTCCACCCTCGGCTGGCCTGAGCAGACCGAATTCCTGAAGAAATTCCACTCCACCGACGTACTGGTGACGGGCTTCGACATCATTTTCTTCTGGGTTGCCCGGATGATCATGCTGACCATGCACCTGATCAAGAACGAGGACGGCACGCCGCAGGTTCCGTTCAAGACCGTTTACGTGCACGGTCTGGTGCGTGATGGCCAGGGCCAGAAAATGTCCAAGTCCAAGGGCAACGTCCTCGACCCGCTGGACATCATCGACGGTATCGAGCTGGAAGACCTGGTGCAAAAACGCACCTCCGGCATGATGCAGCCGAAACTGGCGAAGAAGATCGAGAAGCAGACACGCGACGAGTTCGCCGACGGCATCGCCAGCTATGGCACCGACGCCCTGCGCTTCACCTTCTGCTCGCTGGCTTCGACCGGTCGCGACATCAAGTTCGACATGGGCCGCGTCGAAGGCTATCGCAACTTCTGCAACAAGATCTGGAACGCCGCGCGTTATGTTCTGGACAAGGGCGAAGATTGCGGTCAGAACGGCGAAGACTACGAGCTGTCGCTGGCGGATCGCTGGATCATCTCGCAACTGCAACGCACCGAAGCCGAAGTGACCCGTCAACTCGATCAGTTCCGTTTCGACCTCGCCGCGCAAGCGCTGTACGAGTTCATCTGGAACCAGTACTGCGACTGGTACCTGGAACTGTCCAAGCCTGTGCTGTGGGACGAGAACGCGCCGGTCGAACGTCAGCGCGGAACTCGCCGTACGCTGGTTCGCGTACTGGAAGTGGCGTTGCGTCTGGCGCATCCGTTCATGCCGTTCATCACTGAAGAAATCTGGCAGCGCATCGCGCCGCTGGCCGGTATTCAGGGCAAGACGATCATGCTGCAAGCGTGGCCAGTGGCCAACGAAGAGCGCATTGATCCAGCCGCCGAAAACGACATCGAATGGCTCAAGGAACTGATGCTCGGCACGCGTAACATCCGTGGCGAAATGAACATCGGCCCGGGCAAGCCGTTGCCAATCTACCTGAAGAACGTCAGCGCTGAAGACCAGCGCCGTCTGACCGAGAACGAAGCGCTGCTGAAGAAGCTGGCGCGTCTGGAATCGATCACCGTTCTGGCGGCTGGCGAAGAAGCACCGCTGTCCGCGACCGCGCTGGTTGGCGAGATGGAAGTGCTGGTGCCGATGGCCGGGCTGATCGACAAGGGCGCCGAACTAGCCCGTCTGGACAAGGAAATCCTGCGTCTGCAGGGCGAAGTCCAGCGTGTTGGCGGCAAACTGTCCAACGCCGGTTTCGTCGACAAGGCCCCGGCCGAAGTCATTGAGAAGGAACGCGCCAAACTGGCCGAGGCGGAACAGGCCTTGGGCAAACTGGCCGAGCAGCACGCGCGGATTGCCAGCCTGTAACGGCAAATCGCAATGAAAAAGGGAGGCCCAAGTGGCCTCCCTTTTTTATTCCTGATCACCACAAATCCCCCGTGGGAGCGAGCCTGCTCGCGAAAGCAGTGTGTCAGTCGACAAATCTGCTGGATGTGAAACCGCCTTCGCGAGCAGGCTCGCTCCCACAGTTTGAACGGTGTTGCCTTGAGATGTGGGACAATACCCGCCACTTTCAGCCATACCCGAATCGACCACGCCCATGAACGCCCCCCGCACACCCAAACCTGCGCGCAAAAAGCCTGACTCCGCGACCCCGGCCAAAACCGTCGAGCCGCGTGAAAAGGCCAGCCTGCACCCGCGCAATCGCCATCAGGGTCGTTACGACTTCCCGGCGCTGATCAAGACCACGCCGGAACTGGCGAAGTTCGTGATCACCAACCCGTACGGCAAGGAAAGCATCGACTTCGCCAGCCCCGATGCGGTGCGCGTATTCAACCGGGCGCTGCTCAAGTCGTTCTATGGCATCCAGCATTGGGACATCCCGGCAGATTACCTCTGCCCGCCAGTGCCGGGCCGTGCCGATTACGTGCACTTTCTCGCGGATTTGCTGGCCAGCATGAACGACGGCAAGGTGCCACGCGGCGCGATCGTCAACGTGCTGGACATCGGCATGGGCGCCAACTGCGTATATCCGCTGATCGGCAACAGCGAATACCGCTGGCACTTCCTCGGTTCGGAAATCGACCCGACGGCCGTGGCTGCCGCCCGCGCCATCGTTCAGTCCAACGACCTGAACAAAGTCATCCAGCTACGCCAGCAGGAAAACCGCAAGCACATCCTGATCGGCTTGCTGGAGCCGGGTGAACGCTTTGACCTGACCATGTGCAACCCGCCGTTCCACGCGTCGATGGACGAAGCGACCAAGGGCAGCGAGCGCAAATGGCGCGCACTGGGCAAGGCCGACCCGAAACGCAAACTGCCAGTGCTGAACTTCGGTGGGCAGTCGGCGGAGCTGTGGTGTGAAGGTGGCGAGGCGCGATTCGTGACGCAACTGATCGCCGAGAGCGCGAACTTCCAGCACAAGGTGCTGTGGTTCAGCACCTTGGTATCGAAAGCCTCGAACCTGCCAGCCATTGAAACCGCGCTGAAAAAGGCCGGTGTTCTGGAAAGCCAGGTCGTCGAGATGTCTCAGGGCCAGAAGCAGAGTCGTTTCGTCGCCTGGACCTTCCAGACCAAATCCGAACAGCAGATCTGGCGCCGCGAGCGCTGGGTTCGCTAGCCCCGCTCTGCCCCGTGTAGGAGCTGCGGTACGCTGCGATCTTTTGATCTTGATCGTGATTTTTAAACGCAAGATCAAAAGATCGCAGCGTGCCGCAGCTCCTACAGGGGTAAAGCGCCAAATCGCAGACACAAAAAAACCGTGCCCGGATCACTCCGGTGCACGGTTTTTTATTGCCGCGTCTTACTTGTTCACAGCGTCGGTCAGGCCTTTGGCCACAACCAGCTTGATCACTTTCTTAGCAGGGATTTCGATGGCAGCGCCAGTCGAAGGGTTACGGCCAGTGCGGGCAGGACGCTCGGTCACTTTCAGCTTGCCGATACCTGGCAAGGTGATTTCGCCGCCGTTTTCCAGCTGATCGGCAACGATTTGGCCCAGTTGGTCCAGAGCGTTACGCGCGGTGGTTTTCGGCGCGTCGAT
>NZ_JBITSX010000051.1:17964-50151 GCF_044541255.1 Pseudomonas sp. NPDC085632
GTTTGACCGGCAGTTCACGCGGAGAGGTCGAGGCGGCGATCAGTTGGTCTTTAGTAAGAGCCATGTAGTGTTCCTTCCCTATCAAATTCATATGGATTGCAGAGTGCAGTGTCAGCCATCGAGCCCGATCTTCTGGATCTGGCACCCTCGGCGATAACCACGACGAGTCGGGTTATAGATACCGAAATCAGGGTTTGGTTCGACCTGACAAATGCTGATTGCACGCTTAACGCAGTGACTTCGCGTAAGACCGGGCAAAACTAGCACAGAGACGGGGAAATATCCGCCTCTAGCTACCCATTTGGTCAGCTTTATTGCTCTAAATCGGTAAAAAACTGCATAAGCGCCAGGGCGCGCCCCGGTTTTGCCCTACAACCCGCGCCAAAACCAGTGGTTGCGGTACACTGGGCGCTTTTTCGGGGGAGCCTGCCCTCCTCCCTTCCAACAGCCGAGAAGCCCATGCCGATCCGTCATTGCATCGTCCACCTGATCGACAAAAAACCCGACGGCACGCCCGCAGTTCTGCACGCCCGTGACACGGAGCTCGCCGAGTCTGCAGCCATCGAGAACATGCTCGCCGACCTCAACGAGAGCTATAACGCCAAACAGGGCAAAGCCTGGGGCCTGTTTCATCCGGAATCCGGTGCGTTCCCGTTCAGCGGCTGGTTGAAGGAATACATGGAAGGCGGCAAGGACTTCACCGAGTTCAGCAAAGTCGCGGTCGAGCACCTGCAAAAGCTGATGGAAGAGTCGAACCTGTCCGTCGGCGGCCACGTATTGTTCGCCCACTATCAGCAAGGCATGACCGATTACCTGGCGATCGCCCTGCTGCACCACAGCGAAGGCGTGGCGGTGACCGACGAGCTGGACGTGACCCCGTCGCGCCACCTCGACCTCGGCCAATTGCACCTGGCGGCACGGATCAACGTTTCCGAGTGGCAGAACAACAAGCAGTCCAAGCAGTACATCTCGTTTATCAAGGGCAAGAACGGCAAGAAGGTGTCGGAATACTTCCGCGACTTTATCGGCTGCCAGGAAGGCGTCGACGGCCCGGGCGAGACACGCACCCTGCTCAAGGCCTTCAGTGACTTCGTCGAGAGCGAAGACCTGCCGGAAGACTCCGCCCGCGAGAAGACCAAAACCCTGGTCGATTACGCCAGCAGTCAAGCCAAACTCGGCGAGCCGATGGGTCTGGAAGAACTGTCCGAGCTGATCGACGAAGAACGCCCGAAAGCCTTCTACGATCACATTCGCAACAAGGACTACGGCCTGTCGCCGGAAATTCCGGCGGACAAACGCACCCTCAACCAGTTCCGCCGCTTCACCGGCCGCGCCGAAGGCCTGTCGATCAGCTTCGAAGCGCACCTGCTGGGTTCGAAGATCGAGTATGACGAAGAGGCTGGCACCCTGGTGATCAAAGGCTTGCCGACGTCGCTGACCGATCAGCTGAAGCGCCGTAACTGATGCTCGGCAATGTGCTGAAGAAGGTCGCACTGGTTCTGCTGGTGGTCGTGGTTTATCAGAACTGGGGCAAGATCGAGCGGGTGTTCAACCCGTCGCAGATGGTTGCCGAGCAGACGCGCGCGCAAGCCAACGTCGTGCTGTATGCCACCGACTGGTGCGGCTACTGCAAGCAGACCAAGCGCTTTCTCGACAGCAAGGGGATTCCCTTCAAGGAGTTCGATATCGAGAAGGATGCCGAGGCGCGCAAGGCGTATGAGGCATTGGGTGGACGCGGGATTCCGTTGATTGACGTCAACGGCACGTTGATTCGCGGGTTTGACCCGGACGAAATCCTCGCCGCTCTGAAATAGCAGCAAGATCAAAAGATCGCAGCCTGCGGCAGCTCCTACATGAGATTTGTGTAGGAGTTGCCGCAGGCTGCGATCTTTTGCTTTTATCTGGCTTCGATGCGGAAACCGAAACGCGGGAAGTGCACATGCACCACACCGCCGCGCTCGTCTTCACGACGAATGATCAACTCTTCACTGCCAGCAAACAGCAACTCACCCACCACCGGATCAACCCCGTAATCCGTCGCCGAGATTGCCACCTGCTGGCCAGCCTTGAAGCCATTAGGTTCAACAAACTGCTCATCCGGCAATGCCGCCGGTGTCGCGTTGCGTGCAACCTCAAGCGCCTCCTCGGAGGTCATCGCACTCGCCGCGCCATGGCCAAAGCCCAGCACTCGACCCAACCAGGCCGCAACAGCCGGATACTCATCCACCAGCGGCGCCGTCACATGCGTCGCCTTGAGGAACCACAGCGGATGCGCCAATGCGAAGTCAGCAATCGACGGTTCGCCGAACAGAAAGTCGCCTTGCTCGCGCTGCAACTGCTGCTCCAGACGCGCCATGATCGTCGGCCACTGATGCTTGGCTTGTTCGGCAGACAAACGCGTGGCGCTGCCACCACTGAACAAACCGGCGCGGTCGGCAATAAACGCTTTGATCGCTTCCGGCGGCAACTTGGCAAAACGCACGGCCACAGATTCCGGCTGGAACACCAGACTCACCGCATGCTGGAACACTACCGAGTCAGCCCAAGTGGCGAAACTGGCGGTGGTGAACTCCTGACCCTCGGGGAAGAACGCTGGCAAAGCCTTCTCTTGCTCGAGACGACGAGCGATCAACGACGTGTCGCAATAGATGTCAGCGCCAATCTGCAACACCGGGGTTTTGCGATAGCCGCCGGTCAGGGCGGTCAGATCCGGTTTCGGCATCACCGGCGAGATATGCACCGAGCGCCACGACAAGCCTTTGAAGCCCAGCAGCAGGCGGGCCTTCTCGGCAAATGGAGAGGTCGGGTAATGATGGAGAATCAACTCGGACATGCTCGGCTCCGCCGCTCAGATAGTGAGCCAGCAGCTTAGCGTGCATTTGCTTAGCAGCCTACAGATCTGCCTGATGGGAACTAATCAGTCAGATTGATAAGACGCGACCAGGCATTCCTTCGCGCTCTTTCTGAGTTTTTTGATCAAACGCTCTTGCCGCAACGCATCGCTCTTGTCGCGGCACAGCTCGGTATAAACCAGTGCCATCGCCGGGCTGGATAGGAAGAACCGTGCGCCTTTGCCGCTTTGATGCTTGGCGAAGCGACGCACTGGATCGTCGCTGATCCCGCAGTACAACGAACCATTGGCGGCGCGAACGAGGTAGACGAACCAGGACTTGCTCACCGGTTCGGCCACATCGACAGATTTTTCGCTAAGGCTGGTCACTTCGGGATCAAGACGTGTAGGAAACAGGCGGCGATCTTATCAGCGACCGGCCTGAAATACCTTCAGTCCCTTCAATGCCTGAGCGCGTACGGCGTTGCGCACCAGCGGTGTCCAGCCCAGCAGCAGGCCTTTGAAACCCAGCGCCTGACGCGACCAGCGCCACAGATCAAAATGATCGTGATGCTCGCAGATCTTGCCGTCACGGAAGACGAAACGTGCCTGGATATCGTTGATCACGACGTTGCCGGTCTGGCTGAACAAGTAAGTCGCCACCCAATGCGCGCCGCCGCCGCGCTCATCGGCGCGAACGTTGTCGAAGGTCAGCGAGAAATCCTTGGCGCGGGTGGTGAGCATGCGCCACATGTCGCCGGCATCGCGCCCGCGCAGTTCGCCGAAGGCTGGGTCGCTGAACACTACGTCATCGGTGTAGCAGGCGGCCATGGCTTCGGCATCCAGGCGCTGGAAGGCCTGGTAGAAGCGGGTGATCAACGCGGCGTGAGCTTCGCTCATGGGCAATCTCCAAAATAGGTACAGATTGCCAGCACGATAATCTGCAATGCGCAGAAACACTATCGGCATTCGCAAACCGAATACCTGCAGCACGCAAAACCAATGTGGGAGCGAGCCTGCTCGCGAAAGCGGCGTGTCAGTCGACACAGATATTGAATGTAAAATCGCCTTCGCGAGCAGGCTCGCTCCCACATTTAAAATCAGTGCATTCAGATTTTTTCGCTTTGCACTTGCACGTACAGTGCACGTCCGGCCCCGAGGCCAGCAATGATCGCGCCGGTGCCAATGATGCCAAAGATCCAGCCCACGGCATTCCATCCGCCGGTCCAGTCATGCACCACGCCGACCGCGAACGGCCCCATGGACGCCAGCGTGTAGCCGAAGCCTTGAGACATGCTCGACAGGTTCGCCGCGACATGGGAATCGCGCGAACGCAGTACGATCAACGTCAACGCCAGACTGAACGTACCGCCCTGCCCCAGACCCAGCAGAATCGCCCAGCCCCACAGGCCTTCGATCGGTGCATACAGGCAACCGAACAGACCGCCGAGGGTCAGCGCCATCACTACCACGATCGCCAGACGTTGATCCTTGCCACGGGTCGCCAGCCACGGTGCGGCCAAGGAACTCGCGAGCTGGATGATCACCGACCCGGACAACACCAGACCGGCCTGGGTTGGCGTCAGCCCACGACCAATCAGGATTGACGGCAACCAACCGAACACAATGTAGGCCAGTGACGATTGCAGGCCCATGTACAAGGTCACCTGCCAGGCCAGCGGATCACGCAGCAGACCGCGCACGCGATAGGCAACATTGTGAGCGCCGTGTTTCTGCCCGACTTGCGGCAGCCAGAAGACGGCGGCGACCAGCGCCGGTATCACCCAGAACCCCAGGCCCATCGCCCAGCTGTGACCGAAGTGCTCACTCAACGGCACACTGGAACCGGCCGCCATCGCCGCGCCCAGGCACAGCGCCATGGTGTAGACGCCGGTCATGGTGCCGGCATGTTTGGCGAAGTCGCGCTTTACGATGCCCGGCAGCAGAACACCGATGATGCCGATGCTCGCGCCGCCCAATACACTGCCGGCGAACAGGCCGATTTCACCGAAGTTGCTGCGCAAGATAATCCCGCCGGCCAGCGTCAGCAGAATCCCGAGTACCACCCGTTCAGCACCAAAACGTCGCGCAAGAATCGGTGCCAGTGGGGCGAACAAACCGAGGCAGAGCACTGGCAAAGTGGTCAGCAGACCGGCCTGCGCCGCCGACAAACCGAGGTTTTTCGACACGTCGCCGAGCAACGGCGCCATGCTCGACAGGGCCGGGCGCAAGTTCAGCGCGACCAGAATCAAGCCCAGCAGCAACAACCATGGCCGGCGTACCAGCGGATGGCTTTGTTGGACTTGCTCGTCATCAGCCTCGGCATCGATCAGCAGTTCTTCAAGCTCTGCTGTGCGCTTGGGGGTTGTGGATATCTCACTGCGGGGCATGGATTTCTCGGTTTCAAGGTTCATTGATCAACTGCCTCGACAAGGCTTTGGCCCGTTCCGGGTCGCGTTGTTCGACCGCATCGAGCAACTCGATGTGCAGGTCGAACACTTCTTGACGGCGCGGGACGATGTTCAGGGTCTGGCGCAATTGCGCGCCGACGATGCTGGAGAAATAGCGGTACAGCTCGCTGAGGGTCGGGTTGTGCGCGGCGTCGACCAAACGGCGGTGGAACACCAGATCGCAGGCGATGTAGGTGTCGAGGTCGCCGTGATAGTGACTGCCACTGGTGCCGAGCGCCTCGCGCAGTGCGGCAAGGTCTTCGTCGGTGCGGCGCAACGCTGCCAGCCCGATCGCCTCGACTTCGAGGATGTGCCGGGTTTCCCGTGCCTGCTCCAGCGAGCATTGCGATAGCGCTTTCAGGGTATCCATCGGATCGACCACCGCGCGCAAGTAACTGCCATCGCCCTGACGAATCTCGATCAACCCGGAAAATGCCAGCACGCGCATGGCTTCGCGCACGGTGTTGCGGCTGATGCCCAGCTCGGCGCAAAGCTCGGGTTCGGTCGGCAAACGCTCGCCAACCTGCCAGGCACCGCTGTTGATGCGCTGACGCAGCTGATCCAAGGCCTGATCGACCAAAGATCGCTTAATGAGTGGAGAAATGTCTGACATAGGATTCGCCCTTTCATCCAATCATAGGATGAATTCTCTGACATGTTAGTCAGACCCGTGTAGGACGGCAACCACCTAGGGTCAATCGGAGACACATGGAGCGGCATTTTCGATTGGTCAAAATTACCCTTTAAGGGTAATTTCAGGGACAGGGTTTTAGTTTCTTATGGAAAAGAACACACCCCATTACGACTTGGCGGTGATCAAGGCGGATGTCAGGCGACTTGGCTGGAGGGCTTTCACGCACACGGCAAGAAAAACGGGCACTGCACTCAAACTCACTCTCGAAGAGATGCAAGAAATCGTTCTCAAGCTGCAGCGCAGCATGTTGTACAAGTCGATGACGACTTATGACGATCACCGTATTTGGCAAGACGTCTATCACATCCAATCACATGGTTTGGAGATTTACATCAAGGTGTCATATCACTACGACAGGCGCCCACCCGTGATCTCTTTCAAGGAGAACCATTCATGAATACGCAGCAGTGTGTCAGTTGCGGCGCTCCGGAAGGCATGGTGCATTTCAAGGGTCGAGGCGAAACCGTGAGCGCCCAGGGAATGGAGCGTCGGATCGACGATTTGTCGGGCTGGGAGTGCCAGAAGTGCGGTGAGGTCGAATTGGACGATGAGTGCGGGCAGCGGTATTCCGACGCATGCGATGAACTCGTTATCGCCTGTAGAAAAATGGTAGGTGACGAAATGAAAAAGATCCGTCGCAAATTGCACCTGACGCAAAAGGAAACGGTGCAATTGCTTTCAGGGGGCGGGCACAACGCATTTTCACGATACGAGCGCGGCGAGGTACTTCCGCCGAAAGCGTTGATGCTGCTTATGCGTCTGCTGGATCGCTATCCACACTTGCTTGCCGACGCGAGAGTCTTGGCTGAAGGGGCTGATTTAAGAGGCGCGTTCAAGTTCACTGAGCACAAAGAACAAGAACCTCTCACCGCCTCCTGACCCACAAAAAACAAACCCGGCACAAGGCCGGGTTTGTTTTACTCACAAACCATCAATGCAAAATCTGACTCAAGAACAACTTCGTCCGCTCATTCTGCGGATTATCGAAGAAGTCATTCGGCGCAGCCTGCTCAACGATCTCACCCTTGTCCATGAAGATCACACGGTTGGCCACGGTGCGGGCAAAGCCCATTTCGTGGGTCACGCAAAGCATGGTCATGCCGTCTTCAGCCAGACCGATCATGGTGTCCAGAACCTCTTTCACCATCTCCGGATCGAGCGCTGAAGTCGGTTCATCGAACAGCATGATTTTCGGCTTCATGCACAGGGCGCGGGCAATCGCCACACGCTGCTGCTGACCACCGGACAGTTGCCCCGGGAATTTATGCGCCTGCTCCGGAATGCGTACGCGCTCCAGGTAATGCATGGCGATTTCCTCGGCCTTGCGCTTGGGCATCTTGCGGACCCACATTGGCGCCAGGGTGCAGTTCTGCAGAATGGTCAGGTGCGGGAACAGGTTGAAGTGCTGGAACACCATGCCGACTTCACGGCGGATCGCTTCGATCTGCTTGAGGTCGTTGGTCAGTTCCACGCCATCGACGACGATGCGGCCCTGCTGGTGTTCTTCCAGACGATTGAGGCAACGGATCGTCGTCGATTTGCCGGAACCCGACGGGCCGCAGAGGACGATACGTTCGCCCTGTTTGACGTTGAGGTTGATGTCTTTCAGCACGTGGAACTGGCCGTACCACTTGTTGACGCCCTGCATCTGAATAATGCCTTCAGGACCTACAGGCTTTTTGATTGCTTCACTCATTTACAGAACTCCTAACGCTTGTGGCCAGTGTCGAGCTTGCGTTCCAGATGCATGGAATAGCGCGACATACCAAAACAGAAAATCCAGAACACCAGGGCGGCGAACACGTAGCCTTCGGTGGCCATGCCCAGCCATTTCGGATCGGCAGCGGCTTGCTTGACGCTGTTGAGCAGGTCAAAGAGGCCGATGATGATCACCAGACTGGTGTCCTTGAACAGCGCAATGAAGGTGTTGACGATGCCGGGGATTACCAGCTTCAGGGCTTGCGGCAGAATCACCAGGCCCATCGACCGCCAGTAACCGAGGCCCATCGCCGCAGCCGCTTCGTACTGACCTTTGGGGATCGCTTGCAGACCGCCGCGCACCACTTCGGCAACGTAGGCCGACTGGAACAGGATCACGCCGATCAGCGCCCGCAGCAGCTTGTCGAAGTTCATGCCTTGAGGGAGGCACTGCGGCCGCAGCACCGCGGACCAGACAGGCACGCCGCGCCAGAACTCGATGAAGGTCACGCAGACCACACGAATCGCCGGCATGTTCGAACGACGGCCCAGCGCCAGCACAATCCCCAGCGGCAAGGCACCGGCGATGCCGACAGTGGCGATGACCAGGGTCAGCATCAGGCCGCCCCACTGGCTGGTCGCCACGTTGGTCAGGCCGAAACCGCCGTGCAGCAAGATGTAGGCAATGATCGGGTACAGCACCAGGAAGCTCAGCCCGTACACCGCTTTATGCGCAAAGCGCGAGATGAACAGGGGCGCCACGCCGATCACCGCCAGCCACACGGTCAGGTCGACGCGCCAGCGCAGTTCGGGCGGGTAGTAGCCGTACATGAACTGGCCGAAACGCTGCTGAATGAACACCCAGCAGGCGCCGTCCTTGGTGCAATCGGCGCGGGTGGTGCCGACCCAGTTGGCATCAATGATTGCCCAACTGAGGATCGGTGGCACCACCAGGTAGATCAGGTAGAACGCAAACAGCGTCAGCAGGGTGTTGAGCCAGCTGGAGAACATGTTCGCGCGCATCCACGCCACGACGCCGATGCTGCTGTTCGGTGGGGGCATGTCAGGTTTGAAAGTATGAGTACTCATGCGCTTTTCCTTACCGCTCGATCAGCGCAATGCGCTTGTTGTACCAGTTCATCAGCAGGGAAATGCTGATACTGATCGCCAGGTACACGCTCATGGTGATGGCAATCACTTCAATCGCCTGACCGGTCTGGTTGAGCACGGTGCCGGCAAACAGCGAAACCATTTCCGGGTAACCGATACCGGCCGCGAGCGAAGAGTTTTTCGCCAGGTTGAGGTATTGGCTGGTCAACGGCGGAATGATCACGCGCAGGGCTTGCGGAATGATCACCTTGCGCAGGGTCGGGCCGTTGCGCAGGCCAAGCGAACGCGCCGCTTCAGTCTGGCCATGGCTGACCGACTTGATCCCCGAACGCACGATCTCGGCGATGAACGCCGCGGTGTACACGGTCAGGGCCAGGGTCAAGGCGAGCAGTTCCGGGATCAGCACCCAGCCGCCGACAAAGTTGAAGCCGGAAAGCTTCGGCATTTCCCAGTGCAGCGGAGCGCCGAAGATCAGTGCGCACAAGGTCGGGATCACCAGTAGAATCGCCAGTCCGACCCAGAACTTGTGGAACGGAACGCCGGTTGCTTCGAAGCGCTTGTTGGCCCAGCGGCACATCAGCACGATGCCGACGATGGCCACCACAATGCTGATCACAAACGCCCAGAAACCGTCGGCGGCCAGCGCGGCCGGCATGTTCAGGCCACGGCTGCTGACGAAGAAGGTGTCGCCGAAGTTATGACTGTTACGTGGCCCCGGCATGGTCAGGAACACCGCGAAGTACCAGAACAGGATTTGCAGCAGCGGCGGAATGTTGCGGAACACTTCCACATACACCGTCGCCAGTTTGCTGATGATCCAGTTCTGCGACAGCCGTGCCACACCGATGATGAAGCCGAGAATCGTCGCCAGAATCACGCCGATCACGGTCACCAACAGGGTATTGAGAAGACCGATGACGAAGACGCGGGCATAGCTGTCCGCTTCGGTGTAGTCGATCAGGTGTTGAGCGATGCCGAACCCGGCACTGCGCTCCAGAAAGCCGAAACCGGAGGTAATGCCCCGGTGCTGAAGGTTGGTTTGGGTGTTGTCGAACAAGTACCAGCCCAGCGAGACCACCGCCACAACAGTGATGATCTGGAATAGCCACGCACGCACTCGTGGATCGCTGAGGCTGAGCCTCTGCTTTGGTGCGCCGATTGAATTTTGCATGAAGTGCCCCGGAAAAAATGGAACAAGAACATCACCCGGCGGTTGGCCCGCCGGGTGATAGAACCATTAGCGCACTGGTGGTGCGTACTGAATGCCGCCGTTGTTCCACAGGGCGTTCAAACCGCGGTCGATTTCCAGCGGAGTGCTCTTGCCGAGGTTTTTCTCGAAGATTTCGCCGTAGTTGCCGACTTGTTTAACGATCTGCACAACCCAGTCTTTCGGCAGTTTCAGGTCTTTGCCGTACTCGCCGTCAGCGCCGAGCATACGGGCGACGTCCGGGTTCTTGGTCGACTTGGCTTCAGCTTCGACGTTCTTCGACGTGATGCCGGCTTCTTCGGTATTGAGCAGCGCGTAGCCAACCCAACGCACGATGGCCAGCCACTCGTCGTCGCCGTTACGCACGACCGGGCCCAGTGGTTCTTTGGAAATGGTTTCCGGCAGAACCACGTAGTCCTTCGGCGATGCCAGCTTGGAGCGCTGGGCAAACAGTTGGGACTTGTCGGAGGTCAGCACGTCGCAACGACCGGATTCGAGCGATTTGGCGCTTTCATCGGAGGTGTCGAAAGTGATCGGGGTGTATTTCAGACCGTTGCCGCGGAAGTAGTCGGAAACGTTCAGCTCGGTGGTGGTACCGGCCTGGATGCAGATGGTTGCACCGTCCAGCTCTTTGGCACTCTTCACGCCCAGCTTGTTGTTAACCAGAAAGCCGATACCGTCGTAGTAGGTAATGAAGCCCGGGAATTTCAGGCCCATGCCCGCGTCACGCGAACTGGTCATGGTGGTGTTGCGCGACAGGATGTCGATCTCGCCCGATTGCAGCGCGGTGAAGCGCTCCTTGGCGTTCAACTGACTGAATTTGACCTTGGTCGCGTCGCCGAATACGGCAGCGGCCACAGCGCGGCAGACGTCAGCGTCGATCCCGAGGATCTTGCCGGTAGCGTCCGGAACCGAGAAGCCCGGCAGACCGTCGCTCACGCCACACTGCACGAAACCTTTCTTCTGCACTGCATCCAGGGTTGCACCCGCCTGAGCGAACCCGCTGACACCGAGTACTGTTGCTGCAGTCACGATCGCCAGGGTGGATTTCAACATCTTCATTCAAACCTCCAGTTTTGCTCTTGTTGTGTCGGAGCTTGAGTCCAGTCGCACCCTTTTGAGGCGTTGTTGACCCGTGTTGGCTTTTTTTGGGGTCAACCGACGTAAGACCTTCGCTATGAGTCTAGTAGGAGAAAATCCACATCATGGACAACTCACTTCTCACCAATCGGCCGAACGGGCTGTAGCCCTTTCACGTTCGCTAAGCCCGTAGCGGCCATTGGCGAACATCCATCACCGGATTCTTTGCAATCCCCAAGCCTTGGGTACACTGATAGTGTTACCGCCAGGCGCGGGATCGGTTGCACGGTTCAAGTCATAGCAAACCCCGTACCACTCCGGCCGCTGAAGCGTTTGAGCGACAGGTCAATAGCAAAACTTGTAACCTTGCGACATCTTCTTAACGGATCAACCGGACGCGCACTCGAATCACGCACTTAATGAGAGCGCCCGCACATATTTGGAGCAGACATGACCGAGCCCTTGATTCTTCAGCCTGTCAAGCCCGCAGACGCCTGCGTGATCTGGCTGCACGGCCTCGGCGCCGACCGCTACGACTTCTTGCCGGTAGCGGAAGCGTTGCAGGAAAGCCTGCTGAGCACGCGCTTCGTGCTGCCGCAGGCGCCAACTCGTCCAGTGACGATAAATGGCGGATATGCCATGCCGAGCTGGTACGACATTAAAGCCATGAGCCCGGCGCGCGCGATTGACCGTGACGAGCTGGAAGCGTCGGCGGATCGCATCATCGAATTGATCGAAAACGAGCGGAACAGCGGAATAGACGCCTCGCGAATTTTCCTCGCCGGTTTTTCCCAGGGTGGCGCCGTGGTGTTGCACACCGCATTTGTGAAATGGCAGGGGCCGTTGGGCGGTGTGCTGGCATTGTCGACGTATGCGCCGACCTTCAGTGATGAGATGGAACTTTCAGCCAGTCAGCAGCGGATTCCCGCGATATGCCTGCACGGCCAGTTCGATGGCGTGGTGCAGAACTCGATGGGGCGCAGTGCTTATGAGCATTTGGTGAAGCATGGTGTCACCGTGACATGGCAGGAATACCCAATGGAGCACGAAGTGTTACCCGAGGAAATTCGCGACATTGGCGCCTGGTTGAGCGAACGTCTGCGCTGATGACGCCAGCAATGCCTGCCCTTTGATCATCACACTACGCCGCGCCCGTTTCTTGCATTACACTGGCCGGCGTACATTCCTTAACCAATTGATGAGATGACCGTGCTCGAAGCACTCAAGAAAATGTTCGGTAAAAGCGAGGCTGAGCAGCTCGCGCCAGTTCCCAGTGCGCCGTCGCACGCCCCCGGTCATCGCAACGATGCGCCCCAGGCCGACCGCCCCGCTGCTGTAGCAGCACCGAAGCAAGACCCGAAACCCGCTCCGGCCGCGCCAATCGCCGCCGAGCCTGCGCGCAGTGAAGAGCCAAAACCGGCCAGACCGCGCCGCGAACCGAAGCCCAAGGCACCGGTTATTCCGTGGAAACTCGAAGATTTTGTTGTCGAGCCCCAGGAAGGTAAAACCCGCTTCCACGATTTCAAACTTTCACCAGAACTGATGCACGCCATTCAGGATCTGGGTTTCCCTTATTGCACGCCGATCCAGGCGCAGGTGCTGGGCTTCACCCTCGCCGGCAAAGACGCCATTGGCCGCGCGCAAACCGGTACCGGCAAAACCGCCGCGTTCCTGATCTCGATCATCACCCAGCTGCTGCAAACGCCGCCGCCGAAAGAGCGCTACATGGGCGAACCCCGTGCGCTGATCATCGCGCCGACCCGTGAGTTGGTGGTGCAGATCGCCAAGGACGCCGCCGACCTGACCAAGTACACCGGCCTCAACGTCATGACGTTTGTGGGTGGCATGGACTTCGACAAGCAGCTCAAGCACCTCGAAGCCCGCCACTGCGACATCCTCGTCGCCACCCCGGGTCGTCTGCTCGACTTCAACCAGCGTGGCGACGTGCACCTGGACATGGTCGAAGTGATGGTGCTGGACGAAGCCGACCGCATGCTCGACATGGGTTTCATTCCGCAAGTACGCCAGATCATTCGCCAGACCCCGCCGAAGTCCGAGCGCCAGACCCTGCTGTTCTCCGCGACCTTCACTGAAGACGTGATGAACCTCGCCAAGCAGTGGACGACCGACCCGTCGATCGTCGAAATCGAAATCACCAACGTCGCCAACGAAAACGTCGAGCAACACATCTACGCCGTGGCCGGTGCCGACAAGTACAAACTGCTCTACAACCTGGTCAACGATAATGGCTGGGAGCGGGTGATGGTCTTCGCCAACCGCAAGGACGAAGTGCGCCGTATCGAAGAGCGCCTGGTGCGCGACGGTGTGAACGCTGCGCAGTTGTCCGGCGACGTGCCGCAACACAAACGCATCAAGACCCTCGAAGGTTTCCGCGAGGGCAAGATTCGCGTGCTCGTCGCTACCGATGTGGCCGGTCGCGGCATTCACATCGACGGCATCAGCCACGTGATCAACTTCACCCTGCCGGAAGTCCCGGACGACTACGTGCACCGCATTGGCCGTACCGGTCGTGCTGGCGCCGATGGTGTGTCGATCAGCTTCGCCGGTGAGGACGACTCCTATCAATTGCCGTCCATCGAAGAGAAGCTCGGTCGCAAGATCAGCTGCGAAACGCCGCCGACGCATCTGTTGCGAGCGGTCGAGCGCAAGCGTCCGCAGTAAGCGACACTTAAAAGAAAAGCGCAGCCGGCAACGGACTGCGCTTTTTTTTCGTCCGACATTTCATCAGGCGCTTGCGAGAGACAACTAAAAGTCCATAATAGACAAAACAGTTTATATTGAGCCCCCGGAGCCTGACATGTCCAGTACGCCCTACGTGATCGATCAGCATCAGGCCCGCGAGCTACTGGCGCGCATTGATGTGCCGCAGATCCTGCGCAAGTTGTTTCGCGATCTCGCTGTCGGACACGCCGTGCAACCAGCCCAGCAACTGGTGGAGTTCCCCCAAGGCGCCGGCGACTTCATCAATTATCTGGGTGTACTGGCTGAAGACGGCGTGTACGGTGTGAAGACCTCGCCCTACATCGTTCGTGAGCAAGGCCCGCTGGTGACGGCGTGGACCCTGTTGATGTCGATGAAAACCGGTCAACCACTGCTGCTCTGTGATGCCGCTGAACTGACCACCGCGCGTACTGCCGCAACCACAGCCGTAGCGGTCGACGTCCTCGCGCCGCTGAATGCCACGCGACTGGCGATCATTGGCAGCGGCAAGGTTGCCCAGGCGCATCTGCATTACGTGAAGTCGCTGCGTGACTGGCAGAGCATCAGCCTGTATTCGCCAAGCCTGTCCGCCGACGCCCAAACTCAATCACTGTTGAAAGCCATTACGCCCAATCTGAAGATCGCTGACAGCCGTGAAGCGGCCACCGCCGAAGCCGACGTGATCATGCTCTGCACGTCGTCCGCCGGCCCGGTGATCGATCCTGCCACATTGAGCAAACCGGCGCTGATCACCTCGATCAGCACCAACGCCCCACGCGCCCACGAAGTGCCGCCGCAGAGCCTCAACGCCATGCAGGTGTTCTGCGACTATCGTCTGACCACGCCGGGTTCGGCGGGTGAGATGTTGATCGCGACAGAACAGCATGGCTGGAGCAAGGATTTGATCATCGCTGACCTCGCTGACCTGCTCAGCGAAAAAGTCCAGCGCCCGGATTACGACTGTCACGTGTTCTTCCGTTCAATCGGCCTGGGCCTGGAAGACATCGCCCTCGCCAATGCGGTTTACCACTTAACCCACTAACACCACATATCCCTGTAGGAGCTGCCGAAAGGCTGCGATCTTTTGATCTTGATCTTAAAAACCAGATCAAAAGATCGCAGCCTTCGGCTGCTCCTACAGGGATCGCATTTCAATGGGGAGTTGCCAACGGCAGATCCCCAGAGAGCCTCGATAGCTTTGGAGTTTTTCATGAGCCAGGCAGATTTCATCATCATCGGCGGCGGAATTGCCGGCGCTTCCACCGGTTTCTGGCTGTCGCCGCACGGCAAAGTGATCGTGCTCGAACGTGAATCCCACCCGGCCTATCACTCCACCGGGCGCTCCGCCGCGCTGTTCACCGCCGCGTACGGTACGCCGCAAGTGCGTGCACTGACGCAGGCCAGCCGGGCGTTCTTCGACAATCCGCCAAGCGGTTTCTGCGAACACCCATTGCTGACCCCGCGCGGCGAAATGACCGTGGACTTCACCGGTGACGCCGCCGAACTCAATAACCAATACCTCAGCGCCAAAGCCACCGTACCGGAGATGCAACTGCTCAGCGCCGACGAAGCCTGTGCGCGACTGCCGATCCTGCGTCGGGAAAAAGTCCACGGCGCGATCTACGATCCGAGCGCAAGCGACATCGACACCGACGCCTTGCATCAGGGCTACCTGCGCGGCATCCGTCGCAATAACGGCGAAGTGCATACCGATTGCGAAGTGCTCGGCCTCAGCCGCGATGCCGAAGGCCACTGGCACGTGCAGACCAACGGCCAGACCTTTAGCGCACCCGTGATCATCAACGCCGCCGGGGCCTGGGCCGACAAGATCGGTGCACTGGCCGGCGCCAGGCCGCTGGGCCTGCAACCGAAACGTCGTGCCGCGTTCATCTTCGCCGGCCCCGAAGGCGTCGACATTCATCACTGGCCGATGCTGGTCAGCCTCGACGAATCCTTCTATATGAAGCCTGACGCTGGCATGTTTCTCGGCTCGCCGGCCAACGCCGATCCGGTCGAACCCCACGACGTGCAGCCGGAAGAACTGGACATCGCCATGGGCATTTATCAGATCGAAGAAGCCACCACGCTGACCATCCGCCGTCCGACCCGCACATGGGCCGGGCTGCGCAGTTTCGTTGCCGACGGGGATTTGCTCAGTGGTTTTGATCAACAGGTGCCAGGGCTGTTCTGGGTCGCGGCGCAGGGCGGCTACGGCATTCAGACTTCGCCAGCGATGGGCCAGGCCAGCGCTGCACTGGTGCGCGGCGAGCCTTTGCCCGAGCACTTGCGCAACTTCGGCCTGAGCAGCGCCATGCTCTCCCCTGCCCGCCTCGCCTGATCGTCCCCCCGGATGACGCGCCCAACGGATTGCGGCACACTCGCAACGCCTCCTGATCACGGAGGCGTTGACGCTGCCTGGAGCTCCACTGTCATGACCGCCCCTGAACTCGACCCGGCGCTGGATAACTTCCGCGCCATCGCCGATGCCATCGCCACGCTGTTCTTTCCGCACGCCGAAGTGGTGCTGCACGACCTGCGCACGCAGAAGGTCGACTACATCGCCAACAACCTGTCCAAGCGCGAGATCGGCGACGACTCGTCACTGGAAGACATGCTCAGCGAGGATGTCAGCGACCGCAATATCGGCCCGTACGAAAAGCTTAACTGGGACGGACAGAAGATTCGCAGTTTGAGCAGCGTCCTGCGCGACAGCGAGGGTTTGCCGCTGGCAGTGCTGTGCATCAATCTGAATATTTCGCTGTTCGAGAATGCCAAGGCGGCGCTGGACCTGTTCCTGTCGCCGAGCAAACTGATCCCGCAACCGGATTCATTGTTTCGCGATGACTGGCAGGAACGTATCAACACCTTCCTGCACGCCTGGCTGCGTGAACGACAATTGAGCCTGAATGTGCTGACCCGCGATCACAAACGTGAGCTGGTGCTGGCGCTGCACGCCGAGGGCGCGTTCAAGGGCAAGAGCGCTTCGAACTACGTGGCCAATGTGCTGAACATGGGACGGGCGACGGTGTACAAGCATTTGAAGGAATTGAAGGGCTAGAGATTTACGGTGATTGATCCGGCCCCATCGCTGGCAAGCCAGCTCCCACAAGGATTTGCGGTGTACACAAAACCTGTGGGAGCTGGCTTGCCAGCGATGACGGACGATCAATCGCCGTAGATGTCGGACTTGAAATACTTCTCGGAAATCTTCTGGTACTCGCCATTCGCACGAATACCATCAATCGCGCCATTCAACTGGCTGACCAATTCAGTATTACCCTTGCGCACCGCAATCCCCGCGCCCTCGCCCACGTACTTCGGATCCTTCAACTCAGGCCCGACAAACGCATAACCCTGGCCACGCGGCATCGACAAAAAGTCATTCAGCGGAATGGTGTCGGCAAAGATCGCATCGAGCCGCCCCGCCGCCAGGTCCATGTAGATCTCTTCGTTGTTGCTGTAGCGCTTGACGTTGATGCCTTTGGGTTCGAATACCTCAGTGGCATAACGATCAGTGGTGGTCGCACGCTGCACGCCAACGTTCTTGCCCTTGAGGCTGGCGTATTGGTCATCAACGCTGGCGCCTTCTTTCATCACCAGGCGCGACGAGGTGAAATAGTACTTGTGGGTGAAATCCACCGACTTCTTGCGGTCTTCATTGATGGTCATCGACGACAGCGCCATGTCGATCTTCTTCACTTTCAGCGAAGGAATCAGACCGTCGAACTCACCTTCGACCCACACGCACTTGACCTTCATCTGCGCGCACAGGGCGTTGCCGATGTCGTAGTCGAAACCGACGATTTCGCCCTTGTCGGTCTTCGAGGCGAATGGCGGGTAGGCAGCTTCGATGCCGATGCGCAGGGTTTGCTCGGCGGCGAACACGCTGGCGCAGGACAACAGGCTGAGGGCCAGACCGGTGATGAGGGGGAGTTTCTTCATGTTCGTTCTCTCGCGGGTTGTTGTTGGTTTGGCAAGAAAGAGCTGAAACGGAGGCGATGCTTTTTTTGTACTTATAAATCCATATTGGACTTATACGTACAAGCCGTCAATCGGGCACAGAGGAAGGATTTTATTGATGCAGATGGCGTCTTCGCGAGCAGGCTCGCTCCCACAGGGGATCTGCAGCGAACACAATATCTGCGTGCAGGAAGATCCAATGTGGGAGCGAGCCTGCTCGCGAAGGCTTACTGAAGGGCGCTACAGGAATTACTGTTTCCAGCGATCCGCGGCGGCATGATCACTGTCCCGCCCCTCAACCCAACGCGGCCCGTCACTGGTGTTTTCCTTCTTCCAGAACGGTGCACGGGTTTTCAGGTAGTCCATGACGAAGGCACAGGCATCGAACGCGGCCTGGCGATGGGCACTGGCGGCGCCGACGAAAACGATCGGTTCGCCCGGCTCCAGCGCGCCGATGCGGTGCAGCACTTCCAGCTTCAGCAGTGGCCAGCGCTGCTCGGCTTCGATGGCGATCTTGCCGAGGGCTTTTTCGGTCATGCCCGGATAGTGTTCGAGAAACATCCCCGCCACATCCAGCCCATCGTTGAAGTCGCGCACATAGCCGACAAAACTCACCACCGCACCGACGCCGACATTGGCCGCGTGCATCGCGTTGACTTCAGCGCCCGGGTCGAACGGCGTGGCCTGTACGCGAATCGCCATGGTTCAGCCTCCGGTCACGGTCGGGAAAAACGCCACTTCGTCGCCATCGACCACCGGCTCGTCGAGCTGGCAGAGGTCTTCGTTGCGTGCGCACATCAGGTTCTGCTCGCTCAGTACTTCCGCGCCATCCCGTTGCACGAGCAATGCACGCACGTCATCGACGGTGGCGAAATCACCTTCAACCTTCACCGAGTCCACGCCCAGCGCTTCACGGTAACGGGCAAAAAACTTCACGGTCAGGTTCATCGCTGCTCCGCCTGAAAATGCCCACTCTTGCCACCGACCTTCTCCAGCAGACGCACGCTTTCGATGGTCATGCCGCGATCAACGGCTTTGCACATGTCGTAGATGGTCAGTGCGGCGACGCTGGCAGCGGTCAATGCTTCCATTTCCACACCGGTCTGCCCGGACAGTTTGCAACGGGCAACGATGCGCACGGTGTCTTCACCGTCGGCACTGAGTTCGACTTTGACGCCGGTGAGCATCAGCGGATGGCACAGGGGAATCAGATCGCTGGTTTTCTTCGCCGCTTGGATGCCGGCAATGCGCGCCACGGCGAACACGTCACCCTTGGGATGGCCGCCGCTGACGATCATCTGCAGGGTTTCGGGGAGCATGCGCACCAGCGCTTGGGCCGTCGCCTCACGGAACGTCACGGCTTTTTCGGTGACGTCGACCATGTTGGCGCGACCTTGGGAATCGAGATGAGTCAGCACGGGATTACTCCTGATCAGGAGCGTGGATTGTAAACCTGCAGGTCAAATTTCCGCACGCACGAATGTGGTGTTCTTCGTGTAGGAGCTGCCGAAGGCTGCGATCTTTTGACTTTGATTTTTAAAAACAAGATCAAAAGATCGCAGCCTTCGGCAGCTCCTACATTTGGTTTGTCTGCTGACATAAAAAACCGGGCGGCTTTGTGGCCGCCCGGTTTTGGGTGAAGGGTTACAAATGCGTTTCAGCGTATTCCGCCAGTATCGAGCGAGGCACCCCTTGCAAGGTGATGTGCACCCCGTTGGGGAAATCCTTGAAGCGTTCGGTCAGGTAGGTCAGCCCGGAGCTGGTCGCGGACAGGTAAGGGGTGTCGATCTGTGCGAGGTTGCCCAGGCACACTACTTTCGAACCGGCGCCAGCACGGGTGATGATGGTTTTCATCTGGTGCGGCGTGAGGTTCTGGCATTCGTCGATCAGGATCAGGCTCTGCTGGAAACTGCGACCGCGAATGTAGTTTAGCGATTTGAACTGCAACGGCACTTTGCTGAGGATGTAGTCGACGCTGCCATGGGTGTTTTCATCATCCATGTGCAAGGCTTCGAGGTTGTCGGTGATGGCGCCCAGCCAAGGCTCCATTTTTTCCGCTTCGGTGCCGGGCAGGAAGCCGATCTCCTGATCCAGGCCCTGCACGCTACGCGTGGCAATGATGCGCCGATAACGTTTGCTGACCATGGTCTGTTCGATCGCAGCGGCCAGCGCCAAAATGGTTTTACCGGAACCTGCCGCACCCGACAGGTTGACCAGATGAATGTCCGGATCGAGCAGCGCGTAAAGCGCCAGACTTTGATAAATGTCGCGCGGCTTGAGCCCCCACGCTTCCTGGTGCAGCAACGGCTCCTGATGCAGGTCGAGAATCAGCAGACGGTCTTCTTCAATCTCCTTGATCCAGCCGACGAAGCCCTGTTCATCAATGATGAACTCGTTGATGTGCACCGCCGGCAGGTTGTCGATCAGTTGTACCTGGTGCCAGGTGCGACCGTGATCCTGACGGGTTTCGACCTTGCTCACGCGGTCCCAGAAGGAGCCGGTCATGTTGTGGTAGCCGTTGGGCAGAAGCGACACGTCGTCGACCAGTTGGTCGGTGCTGTAATCCTCGGCATCGATGCCACAGGCGCGCGCCTTGAGGCGCATGTTGATGTCTTTGGTGACCAGGACTACCGGTTTTTTCGGGTCGCGGGTGTGCAGATCGATCAGTTGGTTGATGATTTTGTTGTCGTTCAGATGCTCGGGCAGAATCAGGTTCGATTCGGCCTGCTTGCTCATCAGAATTGACAGCAAGCCCTTCGGCCCACCCTTGCCGCGCTGGATCGGCACACCCAGTTCGACATCTTCCGGGGACGCATCGCCCAGGGTCTTGTCGATCAGCCGGATGGCCTGACGGCATTCAGCGGCCACGCTGTGATGCCCGCTCTTGAGCTTGTCCAGCTCTTCAAGCACGGTCATCGGGATCGCGACGTGGTGTTCTTCAAAATTCAGCAGGGCGTTTGGATCGTGAATCAATACGTTGGTATCGAGTACATAAAGGATTGGCTGGTTGGAGGAAGGGCTACGTCCGTGATCATCCATACTCGGTCACCTTTGTCAGAGCCAGTAGACGCAATACCTGGGCGGTGCTGCGCCTCGAAGTGACTGCCGAAATCTCACCTGCGGAGATTCAAGTGACTGCAAACAAACGGGTCTTGGAAGACGCCACCTGTGTTGCAGGTTTCGGCGGTCTGTCTTCGTAATACTCCAAAACCGATGACATAAAAAAGTACTTTGACGGTTTTTTTAAGTTTATTTTGCAAAGTGACGAAAAGCCCTTGGCGGACTCCGTCGACACCGTTAGAGTCGGAAGTCCGCCTGCATCGAATCCTCTGAAAAATTCGCCCCAAGCCCAATGTTTCCGGGCTTCTGCCGTTTCTCAGCGAAACGCGTCCTGACAGTCCTCCCAACCGATACCGCTTTGCGCCGTTTGCGTCAGCAGCCACGGCATCGAGATCTTCACCGCGTCCTGCTTGACGTTGAAATTGATCACCCCGTGGCGCCACAACAACATCAAGGTCAACACCCGTTGCGCGCTCGCTGCGCCCTTGAGCTTGCCGGCGCCGTCCTGGGCATCGATGTCCCACAGCGCCACTTGCAGGCCCTGGCTGTTGAAGAAGTCTTGCGCGTCACTGCGGCGCTGGCCATCCGGCGGACGGAACAGCGGCACGTAGTTTTCCGGCAATTTGTTCCTGACCAGATCAGCGCTGCGCCGCACCGAATCCTGCCAGTCCTGCCAGTGGCTGTGGGACCGGAACTCCCAACCCTGCACACCCACGCACATTTGCGAGAACGCTGCTTGCAGGCTGCTCACCGAACGCTCGGCCAACCGCGCCTGAATATCCTTGCCCAAAACGAAAAACGTAGCGCTCAGGTTCGACTTGCGCAGGTACTCGGCCAGCCAGCCGGTATTGTCCGGTTGCGCATTGGCGGCGCTGTCGAACGTCAGCAGAAACAGCCGATCGTGCATCTCGTCGCCATTACGTTCGTAGTCGCCGAAACGATCGAATTCATTGCTGGTCTGCGGCGACAGTGCAGCCTTGCGCATCAACTCATCCAGATACTGCACATGGAAGATCCGGCTAGGTTCGGCCCACTTGGTGTAATAACTGTCGTCGCTGACCACAAACTTGGCGGCCTGCTCACGCAGGGTCGGCAGGTCTTCGACGAGGAAGCAGAACGAGGCATCCTGATCGCAGCTTTGCTGGGCGTAGTTGTAGTTGGCCAACAGGCGCTGCCAGAGGCGCTGGCGCAGGCCGTTGATCGCGTCGATATTGACCGTGCGCAGGCCCAGACGCTGGGCCAGAGCGGCTTCGTCCATCGACTCGGTGCCGAGCAGGACACGGGCGAACATGAGGATTTCCGCGCGTGAGGCCACATCAAACAAGGTCGGGTTGCTGAGCTGCTCAGGCCAGGTGCTGCGATCCAGCGTCGCAATATCGCCCGGCGCCGCGACGGCACCGACGCTCAACAGCCACGCGGTGAATAAAAGAACAATGCGCAAAAGGGATGTCTCCATAACAAAACCCGCGCGGCACTATAGCTGATGTGCAAGGCTGAAGGACGCCGCCCTCACCCCAGCCCTCTCCCTATCCCTCCGGGAGAGGGTTAGGGTGAGGGAAAAATCCACCAGCCGTCGCAAATGCCCGAGCTTCCCCACACCTATTACCCCCATAGCTGGAGTCAACACCGACAACCCCCTAGAATCGCCCCCACGATTAAAGGAGACGACTTCATGCTGATGGTGATTTCCCCCGCCAAGACCCTCGATTACGAAACACCGCCGGCGACCCAGCGCTTCACCCAGCCGCAATACCTTGACCATTCCCAGGAACTGATCCAGCAATTGCGCGAGCTGACCCCGGCGCAGATCAGCGAACTGATGCACGTGTCCGACAAGATCGGCGGCCTCAACGCCGCGCGTTTCGGCAGCTGGACGCCCGCGTTCACCCCGGAGAACGCCAAGCAGGCGCTGCTCGCCTTCAAGGGCGACGTCTATACCGGCCTCGACGCGCAATCTTTCAGCGAAGCCGATTTCGATTACGCGCAAAAGCATCTGCGCATGCTCTCCGGCCTCTATGGTCTGCTGCGCCCGCTCGACCTGATGCAACCGTATCGCCTGGAAATGGGCACCAAACTCGCCAACGCCCGTGGCAAAGACCTGTACGCCTTCTGGGGCACGCGCATCAGCGAATGGCTGAATGAAGCGCTGGCCGATCAGGGCGACGACGTGCTGCTCAACCTGGCGTCCAACGAATATTTTTCGGCGGTGAAACGCACAGCCCTGAACGCGCGGATCATCAACACCGAGTTCAAGGACCAGAAGAACGGCCAGTACAAGATCATCAGCTTCTACGCGAAAAAGGCCCGAGGCCTGATGAGCCGTTTCGTGATCCAGGAAAAAATCAACGATCCGGCCTTGCTCAAGCAGTTCGATGTGCAGGGTTATCACTACAGCGCCGAGCAGTCGAAACCGGACAATCTGGTGTTTTTGCGCGACCACGCCCCCGAATAAAGCATGCCCAATGCACGACTCTTTCTATTAAGAGTCGTGCAGCTCGCACGATGTCAAAAATCCCTCGCCTTATTTCGCCATTTTTATGGCGCCAGAAAATAATCCCTGTCCTTTCTAATTTTAGTTTCACTCGACACTGATCATTTTTTTCAGTAGTGGCACCTGATTTTTTTCACCGTAGTGGCACAAAACTATCTAACGTGATTATTCGCCTGTTATTAAAGGTCGAAAATGAAAGTGCTATCAAATTGAGATTAGTGCCATCTCCGACAATATTTCAAGAAATTTCAGGTTTCGCGATGAGCGGGCAGGAACTTCGTCCAAATGCATAGCTCATACCACCGGTAACGATTCTCGCCGAGTTTGTACGAGATAACTTACGCAGAGCAGATAGCCATGTAACCAAGTTGCCACAGCAACTTGCCTAGATGACTAACTAGTCTCAAAACAGACGATGGACAGGAGATACGCACCATTTATATCCCCTATAAAGGCCATGGCCGCGCCCCTATAAACGTGCTCGCCTGAGCACCCAATCGCTTGATTTACGGGACTTTCATCCTGACATCGAGCGCGCAAGACGATTGCACAAGAGTCTTCTCAAAAGAAGATCGGCTGCATAACAGGGCACGTCATAACAACAAGGCCTGGTTGCGCACATCTTGAGTGCACTTATTTAGACACTCGAAACTTAGTATGCCTGCACACGGCATTGTGGCGCCTGTAAGCCGCACTTTCGAGTGCACTAGTGAACGCTGAACACCATTAACTCCGGCCTTCTAGGCCTGATATATACAGAGGTAATTGCGATGCGCATCAGCATATTTGGTTTGGGTTACGTTGGCGCAGTATGTGCCGGTTGCCTGTCTGCACGGGGCCATGACGTGGTTGGCGTCGATGTTGCCAAAGACAAGATCGACATGATCAACGCTGGCAAATCCCCCATTGTTGAACCGGGTCTGGGCGAACTTCTGCAACAGGGTATCCAGACCGGTCGTCTGCGTGGCACGACCAACTTCGCCGAAGCGATTCGTGACACTGACCTGTCGATGATCTGCGTCGGTACGCCGAGCAAAAAGAACGGCGACCTCGAACTGAACTACATCGAAGCGGTGTGCCGCGAGATCGGTTTTGTTCTGCGTGAAAAAACCACCCGCCACACCATCGTTGTACGCAGCACCGTATTGCCCGGCACTGTTGCCAACGTGGTGATCCCGATTCTCGAAGACTGCTCCGGCAAAAAGGCTGGCGTCGACTTCGGCGTTGCGGTCAACCCTGAGTTCCTGCGTGAATCCACCGCCATCGCCGACTACGACCTGCCACCGATGACCGTCATCGGCGAATTCGACAAGGCTTCGGGCGACGTTCTGCAATCGCTGTACGAAGAACTCGACGCACCGATCATCCGCAAGGACATCGCTGTCGCCGAGATGATCAAGTACACCTGCAACGTCTGGCACGCGACCAAAGTGACCTTCGCCAACGAGATCGGCAACATCGCCAAAGCGGTCGGCGTCGATGGCCGTGAAGTGATGGAAGTGGTTTGCCAGGACAAGACCCTCAACCTGTCTCAGTACTACATGCGCCCAGGCTTCGCCTTCGGCGGCTCGTGCCTGCCGAAAGACGTGCGCGCCCTGACCTACCGCGCCGGTTCCCTGGACGTCGAAGCACCGCTGCTCAACTCGCTGATGCGCAGCAACGAATCGCAAGTGCAGAACGCCTTCGACATCGTTGAAAGCCACGATAAACGCAAAGTCGCCCTGCTCGGCTTGAGCTTCAAGGCCGGCACCGACGACCTGCGCGAAAGCCCGCTGGTCGAGCTGGCCGAGATGCTGATCGGCAAGGGTTACGACCTGAGCATCTACGACAGCAACGTCGAGTACGCCCGTGTTCACGGCGCGAACAAGGACTACATCGAGTCGAAAATCCCGCACGTGTCGTCGCTGCTCAACGCGGACTTCGATTCGGTGATCGACAACTCCGACGTGATCATCCTCGGCAACCGCGACGAGAAATTCCGTGCGCTGGCCCAGCAAGCGCCGCACGGCAAGCAGGTCATCGACCTGGTCGGCTTCATGGCCAAAGCCACCGACGCTGGCACCCGTACCGAAGGTATCTGCTGGTAAAGCAGCCCTGTAGGAGCTGTCGAGTGAAACGAGGCTGCGATCTTTTCGGGAACACCAAAATCCCAAGCGAAAGATCAAAAGATCGCAGCCTTCGGCAGCTCCTACATGTCCTTGCAAGTTCTTGTAAGCCTGCCTTAACCCCATCGGGCCCGGCCCGAGATAGAGACGGATGCAGATTATGCACAGGCTAAAACACGGCCTACTTCAGGCCGCCGGTTGGCTGTTCTACCTAAGTTTGTTGATGGGCCTGGCCTTGATGCTGCCCACGTCCACATTCGACTCCGAGTCGAAGGACTTCATTTTCCTGATTGGCGCCGTAGGTATCTGGCGCTACTCGATGGGTGCAACGCACTTTGTGCGCGGCATGATTTTTCTCTACATCGTTTACCCGCACCTGCGCCGTAAAGTGCGCAAGCTGGGTAAGGCGGCGGACCCGTCGCATGTGTTCCTGATGGTCACCAGTTTCCGTATCGACGCGCTGACCACCGCGCAGGTCTACAGCTCGGTGATCCGCGAAGCCATCGACTGCGAACTGCCGACCACCGTGGTCTGCTCGATCGTGGAAATGTCCGATGAGCTGCTGGTCAAGGCGCTGTGGGCGCGGATGAATCCGCCAGAACGTGTGAAGCTCGACTTCGTGCGCATTCCCGGCACCGGCAAACGTGATGGCCTGGCCTATGGTTTCCGCGCGATCTCCCGTCACCTGCCGGACGACCGTGCAGTCGTCGCCGTGATCGATGGCGACACCGTGCTCGGCGAAGGCACCGTGCGCAAGACCGTGCCGTGGTTCCAGCTATTCGGCAACGTCGGCGGCCTGACCACCAACGAATTCTGCGAAGTACGCGGCGGCTACATCATGAGCGAATGGCACAAGCTGCGCTTCGCCCAGCGCCACATCAACATGTGCTCGATGGCCCTGTCCAAACGCGTACTGACCATGACCGGGCGCATGTCGGTGTTCCGCGCCACCGTGGTGACCAACCCGGAATTCATCGCCGACGTTGAAAGCGATTCGCTGCAACACTGGCGTCTGGGCCGTTTCAAGTTTTTGACCGGCGACGACAAGTCGAGCTGGTTCAGCCTGATGCGTCTGGGTTACGACACCTTCTACGTGCCTGACGCGGCGATCAACACCGTTGAACACCCGCCGGAAAAGAGCTTCATCAAGGCCAGCCGCAAACTGATGTTCCGCTGGTACGGCAACAACCTGCGCCAGAACTCCCGCGCTTTGGGCCTGGGGGTGAAACGCCTCGGCGCGTTCACTTCAGTGGTGCTGTTCGACCAGCGCGTATCGATGTGGACCTCCTTGCTCGGCCTGACCGTGGCGATCATCGCCAGCTTCAAATACGGCACCGCGTTCATTCTGGTTTATCTGCTGTGGATCGGCATCACCCGCCTGATCCTGACCTTGCTGTTGTCGTGTTCCGGTCACCGGATCGGCCCGGCTTATCCAGCGATTCTTTATTACAACCAGATCGTCGGCGCGCTGGTGAAGATCTATGTGTTCTTCCGCCTCGACCAACAATCCTGGACACGCCAACCCACATCCCTGACCCGTGATCTCGCCAGCTTTCAACGTTGGTTCAACACCTGGTCGTCTCGGACCATGACCTTCTCCGCCGGCAGCATTTTCGTCGCCGTGCTGCTGATGATGGTCTGACCCGCTCCTATTGAATTAACAAGGAAATCGCCCCTATGAATACCGCCGTGAACGTCAACGTAGTGCATGAATCCGAAGCCCAGCGCCAACACGCCCGCGTGAAAATCCCGGCCAAACTGCGCTTCTTCGGTCCCGACCGGACCCCGGTAGAAGCGCGGGTGCTCGACCTGTCCGCCGGCGGTCTGGCGTTCAACGCCGGGCAGATGCCGCTGACCATTGGCGAGGTGTACAAGGCGCGTCTGCAATTCGTCATCGACAACCTCGGCCTGGCCATGGACGTTGAACTGCAAGTGCGTTCCTACGACCGCCAGACCGGCCGCGTCGGCTGCCAGTTCCAGAACCTGGAACAACAGGACATTTCCACCCTGCGCCACTTGATCACTTCGCATCTGGCCGGCGACATCGTCAGCATCGGCGAAGTGCTGGCGACCCTGCAGCGCGACAACTTCACCAAGGCGCGCAAGGTCAAGGACGGCGGCTCCGGCATGACTCCTTTCGGTCGTCTGAAAGCAGTGACTTTCAGCGCCGGTATTTTCGCGGTCGGTCTGATTGCGGCGGGTTTCATTTTCAAATCGGTGTACGGCATGTACTTCGTCAGCCATGCGCAGGCCGGTCTGGTCAGCGTGCCGGGGATGAACATCACCATGCCGCGCGACGGCACCGTGCAGAGCCTGGTCAAGTCCGACGGCGTTGCCGCGAAAGGCGCGCCACTGGCGACCTTCAGCACCAGCATGCTCGACGTGCTCAAGGGCCATCTGGAAGAAGATCAACTGTCCCCGGCCAAGGTTGAAGAACTGTTCGGCAAGCAAATGACCGGCACCCTGACCTCGCCGTGCGATTGCACCGTGGCCCAGCAACTGGTGGCTGACGGTCAATACGCGAGCAAGGGCGACGTGATCTTCCAGTTGGTACCGCGCAACACCCAGGCCAACGTTGATGCGCGCTTCTCCTATCGCCAGTTCGGCGACGTGCGTCCGGGTACTCCGGTGAGCTTCCAGATCGCCGGCGAAGACAAGACCCGCACCGGCAAGATCGTCAGCAGCACCAGCCTGAAAAGCGAAGACCTGTCCTCCGACATCCGCGTGCAGATCAAACCTGACGAGCCGCTCGACAGCAGCCTCGCCGGTCGCCCGGTGGAAGTGAACAGCGACCGTGGCCCGAACCTGAACTGGCTGATCGACAAAGCCATGGCTGCCGGTCTTTAAGTCGAGGACATGCCTGTGACCTTTTTTCTGAAAACACCACAATCCCTGTGGGAGCTGGCTTGCCAGCGATGGGATCAATGCGGTCTAGCTGAAAAACCGAGTCGCCTGAATCGCTGGCAAGCCAGCTCCCACAAGGGGACCGTGTGTGCCTTGGCATTGGCAGTCAGCCTGGCCGGTTGCGCCGGCCTGCCCGATCAGCGTCTGGCCAACGAAGCGCTCAAGCGTGGCGACACCGCCACCGCCGCGCAGAATTATCAGCAACTGGCCGATCTGGGTTACAGCGAAGCGCAAGTCGGCCTCGCCGATATCCAGGTCGACAGCCGCGACCCTGCGCAAATGAAACAGGCCGAGGCGACTTACCGCGCCGCCGCCAGTGTTTCGCCGCGTGCTCAGGCGCGTCTCGGTCGCTTGCTGGTGGCCAAACCGGGTTCCACCGAAGCCGAGCATCAGGAAGCCGAAAGCCTGCTGAAAAAAGCCGCCGCCAACGGCGAAGGCAACACGTTGATCCCGCTGGCGATGCTGTACCTGCAATACCCGCACAGCTTCCCCAACATCAACGCGCAGCAGCAGATCGATCAGTGGCGCAAATCCGGTTACCCGGAAGCAGGTCTGGCGCAGGTGCTGCTGTATCGCACCCAAGGCACCTACGACCAGCACCTGGATGACGTGGAAAAAATCTGCAAAGCCGCGCTCAACACCACCGACATCTGCTACGTCGAACTGGCCACCGTTTACCAGAAACGCGCGCAGCCTGAGCAACAAGCCGAGCTGATCAAGCAACTGCAGGCCGGTTACAGCCGTGGCACCGTCACCGCGCAGCGCGTCGATTCCGTCGCCCGTGTACTGGCCGATTCGACCCTTGGCAAGACTGACGAAAAAACTGCGCAGTCGCTGCTCGAGCCGATCGCTCCGGGCTACCCGGCATCGTGGGTGACCCTGGCGCAGTTGCTCTACGACTATCCCGAACTGGGCGACGTCGATCAGATGATGAAGTACCTCGACAACGGCCGCGCCGCCGATCAACCGCGCGCAGAGCTGTTGCTGGGCAAGCTCTACTACGAAGGCAAAATGGTCCCGGCCGACGCCAAAGTCGCCGAAGAACATTTCCAGAAAGCCGTCGGCCGCGAAGTCGCCGCCGACTACTACCTCGGCCAGATCTATCGCCGTGGCTACCTCGGCAAGGTCTATCCGCAGAAAGCCCTCGATCACTTGCTGACCGCTGCGCGCAACGGCCAGAACAGCGCCGACTTCGCCATCGCCCAGCTGTTTTCCCAAGGCAAAGGCACCAAGCCCGACCCGCTCAACGCCTACGTGTTCAGCCAACTGGCCAAGGCGCAAAACACGCCGCAAGCCGATGAGCTGGCGACCACCCTCGCCGCGCAACTGCCGCCCGAGCGTCTGGCCGAAGCCCAACGTCTGCTGCAACAGGAGCAAGCCAGCCGTGGCGCTCTGAACCCGAACACGCTGCAACTGCACGCCCTGCAAGAAGAAGACGGCGAGGAAAAATTATGAAGCTCAATCCATTCGTGAAGGCCGGCATTGGCCTCACTTTCGCGCTGATCTGGTCTTGCCCGACACTGGCCGCGATGACTGAAACCAAGAACTTCGGCCTCGAAGTGAAAGTCACCGGCCAGTCCGAAGACGACCGCGACCTCGGTACCGCCAAGGGCGGCGACGTCAACGGTGTCGGCCTTGACCTGCGTCCATGGATCTACGGCGAAAGCGGCGCGTGGAGTGCCTACGCCATGGGCCAGGCCGTAACCTCGACCGACATCATTGAAACCGACACCCTGCAACAATCCGACGGTGAACAAGCCACCGACAACGGTGATCGCAAAACCAAGAAAAACTACCTGGCGATGCGCGAGTTCTGGGTTGGTTACAGCGGCCTCACGCCTTACCCGGGCGAGATGCTCAAGTTCGGTCGCCAGCGCCTGCGCAATGACGACGGCCAATGGCGCGACACCAACATCGAAGCGCTGAACTGGACCTTCGACACCACCCTGTTGCGCGCCAACGCCGGTGTCGCCGAACGCTTCAGCGAATACCGCACCGACTTGAAAGAGCTGGCGCCGAAAGACAAGGATCGCCTGCACGCCTACGCCGACGCTGCTTACCAGTGGACGCCGGGGCAATGGGTTGGCATTCGCGGTCATCACACCCACGATGACGGCAAACTCGATTACGCCGAACCGGGTGTACCGCGCGACTCACTGGATAAAACCGAGAACGGCGACATCAGCTGGCTCGGCCTCACCGCCGACAGCGACGCCTACAACTGGCGCAACACCAACACCGTCAACTACTGGGGCAGCATCACCGGCATGAGCGGCGACCGCGACTCGGTCAACGCGCTGAACGCCGATGGTTCGCGCCCGGCGCAAGCCAAGCGCAGCGATGACGTCAACGGCTGGGCCACCGACATCGGCGTGCGTCTGCGCCTCGATCCGCAATGGCAAGTCGGCGGTGCCTATGCCCGTGCCAGCGCCGATTACGAGCAGAACGGTCTGGAAAGCAACCGCTCCAACTACACCGGTACGCGCTCGCGGGTGCACCGTTTCGGCGAAGCCTTCCGTGGCGAAATGAACAACATGCAAACCGCGACCCTGTTCGGTTCGTGGATGGTCAACGACGAGTACGACGCCAGCCTGATCTACCACAAGTTCTGGCGTGTCGACGGCAACAAGCCGGTGGGCAGCAACGGCATCAACGCCGTGGAAAACAACACCGATGACGCCACCGGCGCAATCCTTTCCAGCACTTCGCTGCCGCTTGAAGACGGCAACAAGGACCTGGGTCAGGAGATGGACCTGGTCGTCACCAAGTACTTCAAGCAAGGCCTGTTGCCGGCGGCGCTGAGCCAGTCGATCGACGAGCCTTCGGCCCTCGTGCGTTTCCGTGGCGGTGTGTTCAAACCGGGCGATGCCTACGGCAAGCAGGTTGATTCGTACATGCACCGCGCGTTCATCGACGTGATCTGGCGCTTCTGATGCAAACCGCCAAGGGAGTGCCCGACATGATCAGCACCAGGACAGGCTCACTCAGCCTGCTGGCCGGCGCGATGCTGCTGGCCAGCGCCGGCGCCTTCGCCAACGTGGAGCCGACGGCGCCACAACCGGCCAAGCCGGCTACCGTGGCCAAAGAACTGCAACAGGCCAAGACCTACACCGTCAGCAGCGCGCCGACCGACGCGCTGAATCTGGCCGCGCCAAAACTGCCCGACCTCTCCGGCTTCACCGCCGAAGCCGCTGCGGCGAAAATCGTCCGCAGCAAACCGGGCAAGATCAGCGTGCGCCGGATGATGCAGGAAGACGCGCTGAAGGACTTTATCGGCGGCGACAACAAGATGGCCGAATGGGTGGTGCGTCAGCACGGCATCCCGCAGGCGATCTTCGTCGACGACGGCTACCTGAACCTCAAGGACCTGGCGAAGAAACTGCCCAAGCAGTACTTCAGCGAGACCTCGCCGGGCGTGTACCTGTCGAAGCTGCCGATCGTGGTTGGCCGTAAAGGCATCCTCGAAATCGACGGCCAGACTCAGGAATTGCGCCTGTCGCAAGAGGCCGGTTCGTTCCTGGTCAACGACGGTCAGTTGTTCGTGCGTGACACCAAAATCACTGGCTGGCGCGAGAAGGACAACGGCCCGGCGACCTTCCGTTCGCCGAAAGAATTCCGTCCGTTCCTGCTCGCCTGGGGCGGCACCGAGACCTACATCGTCAACAGCAAGATGGCCAGTTTCGGCTACGCCAACAGTAAGTCGTACGGCGTGAGTATTTCCCAGTACACGCCGAACATGGCCAAGGTGCTCAAGCGTCCTGAACCGACTGGCTGGATCGTCGGCTCCGAGTTCTCTGACATGTGGTACGGCTTCTACTGCTACGAGACCCGCGACTTCGTGGTCAAGGGCAACACCTACACACCCAACAACGTCTAC
>NZ_JBITSX010000052.1:0-11673 GCF_044541255.1 Pseudomonas sp. NPDC085632
TGTCGAAAAATATCGTCTGGTCAAATCACACCTCTTCGTTGGGCGTAGATTAACGCCCTTTAGGGGTGTCCAGAATCATTAAGCCAGATCAGGGTTGGCTTTTGACTGTTTAAATCTGTGTCAAATAACCAGAACCTTCCCACAAGGTTTTCAGGTTGTCCGTCGGACGTGCGCTCTCTAGTCTCTGGTTGTCGCCGAAAACTCGGTGATCGGGTGTGAGAACCCTGAAAAATTAGTGATTCAGTCCATCAGTCCGCATAATTGCCGGCGGCTTGTCCGCTGCCTGCAAGTGCTTCATGGCGGCTATGTGCGGGCAGACTTCGGTCTGGCCGGTTTCCTATTTTTCCGGTTTCTCACCCCGCACATAGCTGCCACCCACTTCGCCGCGTGAGAAACGGCAAGGGATGGCTCCCATTTGCAAAATAGGGTTTCCAATGACTAAGCCAGTTCCAGATCCACCCATCGATCCCACAACCCCACTCGAAAACGCCATCCGCGCCGACGACCAGATCAAAACCCGCGAAGCCATCAAGCGCGCTCTCGATTTCTACCTCTGTCCCGAACCGGTCAAACCGCGTCAGCCCAGCACGATGTTCCTCATCCACCCGAACATCGACACCGAAAGCCTGCTCGCCCACGCCTGCGAATCGCTGGCTTCAGCCAATGTCATGGCCGGTGATCTGGCTGATCAGCTCAGTCGTCCGCAGCGCAGTACAGCGCTGGCGATCCAGCAGATCGTCATGCTCGCCGAGTTGGCGGTAAACCGGGCGCTGGACAGGGTTGATCCACAAACGTAATCCGTCTGAGCACCGCGTCATCGTTCTTCGTGAGCAGGCTCGCACACAGCTTGAAACGCAGTCCCCCTGTGGGAGCGAGCCTGCTCGCGAAGACGTCTGATTGGGCACCCCATATCTAACGGCCATTTTTGTTAAACAGTCCCAAAAAGGGACCGATCAGTCCCAATCAGGGACTTATTTGCCCACTACGCTTCTCAAGATCCGTCCCTGCACGCGGATAAACATTGTGTAGCCCGGGTTCTCTGGGCCGTCCACTTCGGGAGTGTCTTGAAATGAAGCTGAAAACCGTACTGCCCTGCGTGCTTCTCTTGTTTCCACTCACTACGTTTGCAGCGCCGGCCAGTCAATCCGGCGAGATCCGCTTCACCGGTCAAATCGTTGATTCGGGCTGTCAGGTCGGACCGGTCGGGGCGTTTGCGTCTCGTGATTCTCGCCAGGTCGAAATCAAACCTGGCGTGAAAGTCGATGTCGACACCGATCGCAACGCCTGCAGTCATCAGGCGCTGCCGATTTCCATGCGCTACGAAGCGCTGAAGACCTCGACCGACAAAGGCATCGTCACCATCACTTACCTGTAAACCGTTCGGCGTGCGCTGCAAATCTTCAGGTGCCGAGCCATGGCGCACAGGTATACTGCGCGCCTTCGCGGCTCACTGATCGGGCCCGACTTTTTGCTTTCCGGAGCTTTTATGACTTCCCCGACCCTGCCGCCGGTTGACGACGCCGTGAGCGATGTCTCGGCTGAACTGGCCGATACCAGCGATACCAAAGCCGATATCCCGGCGTTCAAATTTCCGTTCAAGCCGGGCGAGCTGGCCTCTGCCAAAGGCTCGAACCAGCCGTGGTACAAGAACGGCGCCAAGAACGGCCACACCAAGACCCCAGGCATGGCACCGCCGGGTACCCGTCGTTCGATGGGCAAGCGCTGAGTTTTATCCTGCCTGCGGTCAACGCGGCGATTGATACTGCCTGTGCCGGCCCTTTCGCTGGCAAGCCAGCTCCCACAGGGTTCCGTGTCGTACACAAATTATGTGAACGCCCGAGATACCTGTGGGAGCTGGCTTGCCAGTGATGAGGCCAGTTCGGTTTTTGCAAAAAACCGATCAAGCCGCCCGTAGCGAGATAAACGCATAGGTCTGCGCCGGCTCAGTCACCACCTGCGCCCCGGCCGCCAGCACTTGCCCGGCCACGTCATCCCCAGACAAATGAAACAACCACTCACTCGGCGCAGTTGTCAGCGGTTGCGCGGTGACCTGATCAATCACCGCCGCAAATGCATCCATATTCGGCAAATACGCTGTAAACCCGTCACCCTTCAACGCCGTGGTGCGAATCCCGAGCATCGCGCAAATCGCGTCCTTGATGCCGATGTCATCCCGATCCGCCTGGCGCGAACGTTGAATCAATTCAATCAGTTCCCGATCGACCAACTCACCGCCGGCAATCAACACCGGCCCCTGCTGCCAAGACTCCGGCGGGCAATCCTTGGCGACAGGGTTGAGCGGGATATGCGGGTTGATTTCCGCCGGATAAATGCGACACACCAGTGGCCGCCGCTCGTAGATCCGGCACAGCTTGTCTTCGTCAAGATTCCGGCAGGGACCGACGTTGTACGCGGCAAAGGTGATCGCCACATGGGCGTCCGTTGCGCCGCTGCGTACCGCTGCTGAACGCCGCTCGGCATGTTCTCGCTGCTGCGCCGGCAGGCCCAGACCGTTACCGAGAAAAGCCTCTACCAGCACGATCACCTGCCCGCCATCCGCCGCCCACATGCGGGCTTCGGCCAGGGTCAGCGGGACATGGTGATCGGTGCAGCATTTGCCGCAGCCTACGCAGGAAAACGTCGTGTTCATTGAGCGATCTGTCTTCAATCAGGGTGTGAAACGGTGGCGGAAAACCACCGCACAGACGCGGATCGAAGCAAGTTATGCGCCACTCAGCGGGTTTTGCCGGTCGCGCGGATCGAGTCCCACTCGGTGACAAAGGCGGTTTTCGACTGTTTGTTGTACAGACACAGCTCGGTGCCTTGCTGGCCTTTCATGTGTTTTTGCGGGTATTGGCCCTGCAGCAACACGGCGGTGTAGCCGACGCGGTCATCGAATTGTGCAGGCGTGCCGACCGGTTTGGCGTTTTTCAGGCCGCTGGCCTTGGTGCAACTGGCGAGCACGGTTTTGTCATAGGCGGCCCAGGCGTCGGGGCTGGAGGCGTGGGCCTGGGAGGCGAGGGCTGCGAGGCAGAAGAAGCTGAGGGCGATGGCTTTCATGGTGGGCGTCCTTGGTCGTGGGTGGCCAAGGTTGGAGTGTGCCTGAGGGTGAAAAGTTGTCAGCGATGCCGCCATCGCTAGCAGGCTAGCTCCCACAGGGGATATGCATTCCAAATGTGGGAGCCCGCCTGCTGGCGATGGCGATGGATCAGTCCGGCACCAGCTCGCGGCGGACTACGTACATCCCGGCACTTTCATACAAGCGCTGCGCCCGCTGGTTGTCTTCCAGCACCTTCAGATCAACAAACCCTTCGCGCCGTTGCTGAAACACCTTGAATGCATTGAACAACAACGCCCGGCCCAATCCTCGGCCCTGCACGCGCGGATGCACCACCAGATTCTTGATATATGAACTGGTCCAGCATTGCGCTACGCCGACCACGCCTTCGCCATCGCGTGCAATAAAACACAGCGACGGATCGTATTCGGGATCGGTCTCGAATTGCTGCCGCCAAGTGTCCAGCGCCGGTACTCGGCCGCCGCCCTCGCGGTAGCCCAGTTGCATCAAATGATGCACGTCCGCCGCCAGTTCGACGGCGTACGTACACAGTTCAATACCTTCAGGCCAATGCGCATCCGGCGCGTCCTGAACAAGATCGCGCCGCATCAAAAAACAGTACGTCTCAGCCAAGACTCAGTGACCGTGCGCCGCGACGTGTTTGGCCGCTTCGATCAGGCAGTGGGTCAGTTCCGGCGAGGAGAACTTGGTCAGCACGCCGTTCGCCCCGGCCAGCCGTGCTTTCTCGCTGTTCATCGCGCTGTCGAGCGAAGTGTGCAGCAATACGTAGAGGTGGGCGAAGTCCGGGGTCTCGCGCAGGGTGCGGGTGAAGGCGTAACCGTCCATCTCGGACATTTCGATGTCGGAGACGATCAGGTTGATCTGCTGCGCCGTGCCTTGCAGGTCGAGCAGGCAGTCGATGGCTTCCTTGGCGCTGCGTGCGGTGTGGCATTGCAGGCCGAGGTTGCGCAGGGTGTGCACCGATTGCTGCAGCGCCACCTGGCTGTCGTCGACCACCAGAATCCGCGCATTGCCGAGCACGTCGGCGTCTTCCATGCTCAGGTCGGTCGGGGCCATTTCGATCTGCGCCGGGGCGATGCTGTGGATAACCTTTTCGATATCCAACACCTGTACCAACGTGCCGTCCACCGAGGTCACGCCCGTGATGTAAGCGCGCGAGCCACCAGAACCGAACGGCGGCGGTTTGATGTCGGTGGTCAGACAATGAACGATTTTGCTCACAGCCTGAACGTGCAGACCCTGCTTGGAGCGGCTGACGTCGGTGACGATCAGGCAGCCGCCATTCGGATCTTCCAGCGGGCGCTCGCCGATGGCGCGGCTGAGGTCGATGACCGACAGCGAAGCGCCGCGCAACGTGGCGATGCCTTTCACATGCGGGTGCGATTCCGGCAGTTTGGTCAGCGGCGGGCAGGGGATGATTTCACTGACTTTCAGCAGGTTGATCGCCATCAACTTGCCGCTGCGCAAGGTAAACAGCAGAAGCGAAAGTGAGTCTGCGCGGGCTTTGGTGGAGGACATATGAACCTTCTGTGGAAAGGTGGTGGGCGAGGGTGGAAATCGCCAGAAACTATTGATGCCGGGTTATCGGCGTTAAAGGGGTGGGCTTTAGGTTAGTTGTCGGGTGGTCTCGAGATCAAAAGCCCCTCACCCCAGCCCTCTCCCAGAGTTAGAGGGGGCCGACCGAGGTGTCTGGCGTTTTACATCGACCTGAATGCCCGAGTCGATTATGGATTCGGTAAAGATCTTTCACGTCGGCGGAGTTCTTCAATATCCCCCAGTCGGCCCCCTCTCCCTCCGGGAGAGGGCTGGGGTGAGGGTAGCTTTTAAGTTTTTAAGTTTTTCAGTCTTTCATCCCCAACCGCTTGGCCATCCGCCCAAGATTCGCCCGATCCAGCCCCAACTCCCGCGCCGCACTCGCCCAGTTATCCTGATTGCGTTCCAGCGCCGCACTGATCAAGCGCCGTTGATACTGCTCGGTCGCACTGCGCAGATCCCCGCTGATCAGCGGCATCTGCGCCATGGCACCTGCTACCGGTTCAACCGAGTTATCCACAGCCTCGCGCGGCAAATCCAGATCCGCTGCGCTCAGGCTGAGTATCTTCGGTCGCACCTTACAGTGACCCAGCGCTTTCAACGCACTGCGCCCGATCAAGTGTTCCAGTTCGCGCACATTGCCTGGCCAAGTGTAGGCGAGCAGCGCTTCCTGGGCGTCGCTGTTCAGGCGCAGGCTGTTGAGGCCCATGCGCGAGCGATTCTGTTCGAGGAAAAAACCGCTGAGCAACAACACATCGCGACCACGATCACGCAGCGCCGGCACGCGCAGCGGATACACACTGAGGCGATGGTAGAAGTCGGCGCGATAGCGACCGCTGCGCACTTCTTCGGCCAGGTCGCGGTTGGTCGCGGCAATCAGGCGCACATCGACCTGATGCTCCTTGTCCGACCCCAAACGCTGCAATTGACCACTCTGCAACACGCGCAACAACTTGGCCTGCACGGTCAGCGACAACTCACCGACTTCATCGAGAAACAGCGTGCCGCCATTGGCCAGTTCGAACTTGCCGCGACGGTCGCTGGTGGCGCCGGTGAAGGCGCCGCGCACGTGGCCGAACAGTTCGCTTTCTACCAGCGTATCCGGCAGGGCGGCGCAGTTGAGGCTGATGATCGGTTTGTCGGCGCGCGGTGAGGCGGCGTGGATCGCCTGGGCGACCAGTTCTTTGCCGACCCCGGTTTCGCCGGTGATCAACACGGTCAGATCGCTGCCGCCGACCAGATTGATTTCCTCAACCAGTTTTTTCAGCGCCTTGCTATGGCCGATCATCTCGCGATTCTGCTGGCCGCTCGCCTGGCGATAAACCTCGGCGCGCTGGTGCTCGTCCTCAGCGCGATTGGCCAAGCGTTGAATGCGTTCGGCAGCGTTGACCGTGGCCGAGGCGAGGCTGGCGAAGGCTTGCAGGGCATCCAGTTCGATCGGTTCGAAACGCTCGGGGTCGAGGGCGTCGAGGGTGATCAGGCCCCAGAGTTTCTCATCGACGAATAAAGGACAGCCGAGGCAATCATGGACTTCGAGGTGTTCGTCGAGGCCATCGACCAAGCCGTCATAAGGATCGGGCAAATCGCTGTCGGCGGCGAATCGTGTGGGGCCGGCACCGCTCAGGAGAATCTCGAAGCGCGGATGCTCACTGACTTTGAAGCGCCGGCCGAGGGTGTCGGTGCTCAAACCGTCCACCGCCAGCGGCACCAGTGCTTCGCCGTCGAGACGCAATAACGCCGCCGCATCGCAGGGCAGCAGGGCGCGCATGGCTTCGAGCAGGCGTCGGTAACGCTCGCCCTCGGGCAATTCACGGGATAGATCGGAAACCAGAGGCAGCAGAGCAGTCAGCAGGGATTTGGCGGTCATGGTCTTGTAGTCAAAGAGACAAGATGTAGTCGTGATGACTATAAAGGTCTTTGAGTCTTTATGACTACGAAATTTTCAAGTGATTGATTTATATAGATAAAAAAGTTGGCACGGAACCTGATAACACTAAGGTAACTTTTCAAGAAAGCTCAGGAGTCATTCTTATGCTTAGCGTCCAGGATCGTGCCATCGTCAAATCCACCGTGCCTCTGCTGGAAAGCGGCGGTGAAGCGCTGATCACTCACTTTTACCGCATGATGCTCTCTGAATACCCTGAGGTCCGCCCACTCTTTAACCAGGCGCACCAGGCCAGCGGTGATCAGCCGCGCGCCTTGGCCAACGGCGTATTGATGTATGCGCGGCACATCGATCAGCTCGACCAGTTGGGCGATCTGGTGGCGAAGATCATCAACAAGCACGTCGCCCTGCAGATCCTTCCGGAGCACTACCCGATCGTCGGTGCCTGCCTGTTGCGTGCGATTTCTGAAGTGCTTGGCGAAGAGATCGCTACGCCCGAAGTAATGAGCGCCTGGGGTGCAGCGTACGGGCAACTGGCTGACATCCTGATCGGCGCCGAAACCGCCATCTACGACCAGAAAGAACAAGCCGTCGGCGGCTGGCGCGGGGCGCGGGAGTTCATCGTTGCGGCCAAGGTCGAGGAGAGCGCGGAAATCATTTCGTTTTACTTCGAACCGGCAGACAAAGGCCCGATTCTCGCAGCCGAGCCGGGTCAGTACATTGGCATGAAGCTGATCCTCGATGGTGAAGAAATCCGCCGCAACTACTCACTGTCGGCACTGGCGAACAACGGTCAGTACCGCATCAGCGTCAAACGCGAACCGGGTGGCCGTGCGTCCAACCACTTGCACGATCAACTGCACGTCGGCGCGAGCATTCAGCTGTTCCCGCCATCGGGTGAGTTCACCTTGACCGCGAGCGACAAACCGTTGGTACTGATCAGTGGCGGCGTCGGCATTACCCCGACCCTGGCGATGCTTGAAGCGGCGCTGGAAACCGAGCGGCCGGTGCACTTTATCCACTGCGCGCGCAACGGCAGCGTGCATGCGTTCCGTGACTGGATTGATGAATTGGCTGAGCGTCACCCGCAACTGAAGCGCTTTTACTGCTACGCCGAAGATGACGGCCTGAGCCCGGCGGCGGACAAGGTTGGCATGTTGAGTCAGGAGTTGCTGGGCGAGTGGTTGCCGCAGCAGCGTGATGTCGATGCTTACTTCCTTGGGCCGAAAGGTTTCATGGGTGCGATCAAGCGGCATTTGAAAGCGCTGGGTGTACCGGAGCAGCAGAGCCGTTATGAGTTCTTTGGGCCGGCTTCTGCTTTGGAGTAATCCGGAACCGAGTTGTCTTCATTCGCGAGCAGGCTCGCTCCCACAGGGGATTTGTGTTCAACGCAGATCCAATGTGGGAGCGAGCTTGCTCGCGAAGGCCGTTACGCGGTGCTGATTGTTAAATTCTGTTTAAAGGTTAATCGTTTCTTAACCGGTTTATCGTTTATTCCCCGATGCTGATGATAGGCGCTCGTTCGTTGACCTGATCAGGATCGCCCCCATGTCGCACTTCACCCTCACCCGTCGTTTCAGCTTCGCAGCTATCGGTCTTTCAGCCGCGTTGCTGGCCAGCCCCTTTGCTTCTGCCGAACCTGCCCTGATAAAACCGCAGACCCTGATCGTCGATCAGAGTCTGCCCACGGCACAGGTTGAAGCTATGACACTGGCCGCGCGGCGTTACGGCAGTTTCTGGAATTCCGGTGAAGAGGCCCTTGCCACGGCAGCCTTGTCGCCGCAATTTGTCGACCAGACGCCACCCGAAGGCCGGGTGCAGGGGCCGAGCGGGCCGTTGCTGGCGTCGAAGTTCTTTCGCGCGGCGGTGCCGGACTTGAGTTGCGACATCGAGCAAATGATCATCGCCGGTGACCGCGTGGTGGTGCATCTGCACTTTCGCGGGCACTTCAGCGGTACGTTCAAGGCTCTCAAAGGGCAGGGGCAGCGTGTAGACTTCCGGGCAACCGATATCTATCAGATCGACAAGGGTCGCATCGCGGCCAATTGGCATATCGAAGACAACATCAGCTTGATGGCGCAACTGCAAGCGCAGCCGCCAGCCAGCTGAACCATGGACATATAAAGGAAACGCGATGAGCGAGGAAACGATTCGACTGGGACGTGAACGGCGCTTTCTGGTGCTGCTGGGCATTATCTGCCTGGCACTGATCGGTGGTGCGCTGTACATGCAAATCGTGCTCGGCGAAGCGCCGTGCCCACTGTGCATTTTGCAGCGCTATGCGTTGCTGCTGATCGCGCTGTTTGCGTTCATCGGCGCGGCCATGCGCACCCGTCGCAGCATCACCGTGTTCGAAGTACTGGTGGTGCTTTGCGCGATTGCCGGTGCCACTGTGGCCGGGCATCACGTGTACACCCAGTTCTATCCGGCGGTGAGCTGCGGTATCGATGTGCTGCAGCCAATTGTCGATGATCTGCCACTGGCGAAGATCTTCCCGCTGGGCTTCCAGGTCGACGGTTTCTGCTCGACGCCGTACCCGCCGATCCTCGGCCTGTCGCTGGCGCAATGGGCGCTGGTGGCGTTCGTGCTGGTGGTGATCCTGGTGCCGTTGCTGACCTCGCGTAACCGAAAAGCACTGCGCTGAATCAACTAATCGGCAGTCTGGCCGATACAGAAAACGCCTCGATTTGCGTATCAGCCAATCGAGGCGTTTTGCATTTCAGAGTGTTTGTGAAAACACCGTGACGGATAGCAAGGGAGGGTGTGGCGGGTGTGCGACATGTTGTCACACACGCCGTGTCGCAGGCCGCTTCAGTGACATGGAATCGGCCGTTGTTACAAAAAAGGATTGGTCTGTTTCGGCGGTTTTCGGCTTTAGCACGCGAGTGCCAGAGCAGGCAGTTTTAACAAGCGCTGGCATATGGCCAAAAGCCTTGGGTTATCGGGGCTTGCGCTGTTCGAGCCTTAGGAAAAAGCCTTCAGAGCTGTCTGAACTGACGCGGGTACACTTACAATTTTTGGTGTTTTTGTTGAGAAATGTTTTCGATAACATGCGGAACTTTTGCAAAAATGGCGATGGATTGTTGCTCGAACGGATAAAAATTATTTCGGGATAAGACATGGTGTATAGGGCGCTACCTATCTACAATCGCCCGCACTGAATTCCCGGCACTGTTCAGCCTTTATTAAGGAACGCTTTTTATTAAGGCGCTGCGCAGAAAGTCGGGTGTCGAGCGAGTCGAAAGGCTTTCAAGACACCCAGGTGTCGGTGCCTTCCAACTTTCCGCACCAAATGGAATTGGTCTGTAACAAGGCCTTTGACCACGAATTCGAATAAGAACTGACCGCTGTCCCAGGTTTTGTCGAGCGTCTGACGCGCGACGGGCGGCCCTTATTCAATCCAAAGAAAATGCCAACCCTTGGCAGGGTGAAGTGTTGGCGATCAAAACCCAACTGCATTGCGCAAGCTGCTTTAGAGGTCGTGAGATGAGTAAAAACAGGTACCCCAGATTACTAGGCCTAGTGCCGCTGCTCGGCACGTTGTTGCTGGGAGGCTGCAACATGACCTTGCTCAATCCAACGGGCCAGGTTGGCCTGGAACAGCGAAACCTGATCATCACCGCGACCCTGCTGATGCTGTTGGTCGTCGTGCCGGTTATCGTCATGACCTTCCTGTTCGCCTGGAAGTACCGTGCGTCGAACAAGAACGCCGTCTACACCCCGAAATGGTCGCACTCGACCAAAATCGAAGTGGCAGTCTGGACCATCCCGGTTCTGATCATCATTGCCCTGGGTTACATCACCTACATTTCGACCCACGAACTGGACCCGTATCGTCCGATTCAGTCCGACGTCAAGCCGGTGACCATCGAAGTGGTCGCGCTGGACTGGAAGTGGCTGTTCATCTACCCGGAACAAGGCATTGCCACGGTCAACAAGATCGTGTTCCCGGCGCACACGCCAATCAACTTCAAGATCACCTCTGACGCTGTGATGAACTCGTTCTTCATCCCGGGTCTGGGCGGCCAGATCTACGCGATGGCGGGCATGCAGACCAAACTGCACCTGATCGCTGACCGCAACGCTGAAATGGACGGTATCTCCGCCAACTACAGCGGCGCGGGTTTCACCGGTATGAAATTCAAGGCTATCTCCACCACTCAGGAAGATTTCGACGCCTGGGTAAGTGAAGTCAAGAAGTCACCTAAACAGCTTGATCAAGCTGAATACGCGGCCCTTGCCAAACCGAGCCAGAACAACCCAGTCGAGCTCTACTCCTCGGTCACGCCGAACCAGTTCCAGATCATCGTCGACAAGTACGAAGGTATGAAGCCGGGCAAGCCGCTGAAGCACGAGAAGAAAGAGAAAGAAGTGGCGGCCACGGAAATTGACTCGAGTTCGCATTCAGCTGCCGGGGCAGAGGAGTAAACGATGTTTGGTAAATTAAGTTGGGAAGCGATTCCTTTCCACGAACCGATTGTGATGATTACCATCTCCATGATCGCGCTCGGTGGTCTGGCGTTGTTCGCTGCAATCACCTACTTCAAGAAGTGGACCTACTTGTGGACCGAGTGGTTGACCTCGGTTGACCACAAGAAAATCGGCGTGATGTACATCATCGTCGCCATGGTCATGCTACTGCGCGGTTTTGCCGACGCCATCATGATGCGTACCCAGTTGGCCATGGCCACCGAGGGTTCGCCTGGCTACCTGCCACCTGAACACTATGACCAGATCTTCACCGCTCACGGTGTGATCATGATCATCTTCATGGCGATGCATTCTTCACCGGCCTGATGAACCTTGCAGTGCCGCTGCAGATCGGTGCGCGTGACGTTGCGTTCCCGTTCCTGAACTCCCTGAGCTTCTGGCTGCTGGTATCCGGCGTAGTACTGATCAACCTGTCCCTGGGCGTCGGCGAATTCGCCAAGACCGGTTGGGTTGCCTATCCACCGCTGTCGGGTCTGCAATACAGCCCTGGCGTGGGCATGGACTACTACATCTGGGCGCTACAGCTATCCGGTTTAGGTACGACGCTAACGGGGGTTAACTTCCTCGCGACCGTACTGAAAATGCGTACCCCTGGCATGAAACTGATGGACATGCCGATCTTCACCTGGACCTGCACCTGGGCAAACGTTCTGATCGTGGCTTCGTTCCCGATCCTGACCGCTAC
>NZ_JBITSX010000052.1:11683-43662 GCF_044541255.1 Pseudomonas sp. NPDC085632
CTACCCTGGCACTGCTGACCCTTGACCGTTACATGGATTTCCACATTTTCACCAATGAACTTGGTGGCAATCCAATGATGTACGTCAACCTGTTCTGGGCGTGGGGCCACCCTGAGGTTTACATCCTGATCCTGCCGGCATTCGGCATCTTCTCGGAAGTGATCTCGGCCTTCACCGGCAAGAAACTGTTCGGCCACCACTCGATGATCTACGCTTCGGGCGCGATCTCGGTACTGGGCTTCATGGTTTGGCTGCACCACTTCTTCACCATGGGTTCGGGTGCCAGCGTCAACGCCTTCTTCGGTCTGGCGACGATGCTGATTTCCATCCCGACGGGTGTGAGCTATTCAACTGGCTGTTCACCATCTACCAGGGCCGTCTGCGCTTCACCAGCCAGGTTCTGTGGACACTGGGCTTCATGGGCATGACCCGTCGTCTGAACGCCACCACCAACCCTGAGTGGGTACCGTACCTGTACGTTGCCATGTTCGGTGCGGTGATGATCGCTGTCGGTATCGCCTGCCAGCTGATTCAGCTCTATGTGAGCGTGCGTGACCGTAACAAGCCAGAGAACGTTTGCGATCACGGTGACCCGTGGAATGCACACACTCTGGAATGGTCGACCTCGTCGCCACCGCCGTTCTACAACTTTGCCGTGCTGCCTAAGGCTGACTGCATCGACCCGTTCACCGAAGCCAAGGAAAACGGTACTGCGTACCAGCAACCGGCCAAGTACGAGCCGATCCACATGCCGAACAACACCGCCACTGGCGTGGTGATGGGCGCACTGTTGACCGTCTTCGGTTTCGCGATGATCTGGCACATCTGGTGGTTGGCGATCGCCAGCCTGGCCGGCACCGTCATCTACTTCGTGATCCACGCTGCACGTGACGACCAGGGCTATATGGTTCCGGTTGAAACGATCGAGCGTATCGAAGCCGAGCAGCACAAGCGTCTGGTTGCGGCAGGGAAAATCCCGGCCGGTGCCACCCGTGTTGAAACCTCGTTGGAACAGGCTTAAACCATGTCGAACTTAGTGACCAATGTTGGACACGCCCATGGTGACCATGGGCACGATGACCATCACCACGACTCGGGCGAGATGACCGTATACGGTTTCTGGCTCTACCTGATGACCGACTGCATTCTGTTTGCGTCGATCTTCGCGGTGTACGCAGTACTGGTAAACAACGTTGCCGGTGGCCCAGCGGGCCACGACATCTTCGAACTGCCATACGTGCTGGGCGAAACCGCTCTGCTGTTGTTCAGCTCGATCACCTACGGCTTCGCCATGCTGGCGTTGTACAAAGGCAAGAAGCAGCAGGTTCTGGGTTGGTTGTTCATGACCTTCCTGCTGGGCGCAGGCTTTATCGCCATGGAGATCAACGAGTTCCACCTGCTGATCTCCGAGGGCTTCGGTCCTAGCCGTTCGGGCTTCCTGTCCGCGTTCTTCACCCTGGTCGGTACCCACGGTCTGCACGTATCTGCGGGTCTGATCTGGATGGGCATCATGATGTACCAGGTCAACAAGCACGGCCTGACGGCGTCCATCAATTCCCGTCTGATCTGCCTGAGCCTGTTCTGGCACTTCCTGGACGTGGTGTGGATCTGCGTATTCACCGTTGTTTACCTGATGGGGACTCTGTAATGGCTAATGCACACTCCCATGACAGCCATGATGCTGGCCACGGCAGCGTAAAGTCGTACGCCATTGGCTTCATCCTGTCGGTGATCCTGACCGTCATCCCGTTCGGTCTGGTGATGTACCCGAGCCTGCCGAAAGCCACCACGCTGGCAATCGTTCTGTTGTTCGCAGTGATCCAGGTGATCGTTCACCTGTATTACTTCCTGCACCTGGACCGCTCCGTGGCTCAGCGTAACAACGTGATTGCGTTCGTCTTTACGGCCATCGTGATCCTGCTGCTGGTTGGCCTGTCGTTGTGGATCATGTTCAGCATCCACACCTACATGATGGCGAAGTGAGGTAAGACCCGATGTCGCTCAAGCACTTTATCCAAATCACCAAACCGGGGATCATTTTCGGTAACGTGCTTTCTGTGGCAGGCGGGTTTTTCCTGGCCTCGAAAGGGCATGTCGATCTGGCGGTGTTTCTGGCTGCCATGATCGGTACATCCCTGGTTGTTGCCTCCGGTTGCGTGTTCAACAACTGCATCGACCGCGACATCGACCTGAAGATGGAACGCACCAAGAACCGGGTGCTGGTGCAGGGCTTGATCTCCCTGAAACTGGCCCTGGTCTACGCGACCATCCTTGGTGTTCTCGGCGTTGCATTGTTGTACAAGGTGGCCAACCCGTTGGCCGCTTTGTTCGCGGTGATCGGCTTCATCATCTACGTCGGCTTCTACAGCCTGTACCTCAAGCGCAAGTCGGTTCACGGCACGCTGGTGGGCAGTCTGTCGGGCGCCATGCCGCCAGTGATCGGTTACGTTGCCGTAACCAACAGCTTCGACATGGCCGCGCTGACGTTGCTGGTGATGTTCAGCCTGTGGCAGATGCCGCATTCCTACGCCATCGCGATTTTCCGCTTCAACGATTACCTGGCCGCATCGATTCCGGTGTTGCCAGTGAAGCGCGGGATTCAAGTGGCCAAGAAGCACATCCTGCTCTACATCCTGGCGTTCCTCGTAGCGACCTTGATGCTGACCTTCAGCGGTTACGCCGGCATGAGCTACCTCGCCGTCGCCGCGGCCATGGGCATGTACTGGTTGTACATGGCCTGGACCGGCTACAAAGCGGTGGATGACACGGTCTGGGCACGCAAGTTGTTTGTGTTCTCGATCTTCACCATCACTGCGTTGAGCGTCATGATGTCCCTGGACTTCAAGGTGCCCGCAGAGCTGCTGCTGACGTACGCGCCGTAAGGTTCAAAGGCTTGAAGAAAAACCCCGCACATTGAGAGATGTGCGGGGTTTTTTGTTGGGTGGATTATGCTGATTTGATGTGCTGCCATTCGCGAGCAGGCTCGCTCCCACATTGGATCTGCGTCGATCACATATCTCCTGTGGGAGCGAGCCTGCTCGCGAATCCCAACGTCACTGAATTTGCTGGGTTGCTGGTTGCAGACTTCCGGTAAACCCCCTAGATTTGGATCCAACCATGACAGTGATAGCTCCTTGCCATTCGCGGTTGCCCATCTGTCTTAACCTGCGGTTCTGCATGTACTGATCAAAAGGCTGGGCGAAATGACTGAGAGGATGACCTGCGACGAGCGTTTTATTGCCCTGGCCCAAGAGCTGAACTACGACATTTATGGTGAGAACACCGCTGGCGGCAATTACGCGCCGCTGATACGTCATCATGATGAGCTGTACATCAGCGGTATGGTGCCGCGCACTAACGGCAAGATTCAGTACCCGGGTCGTGTGGGGTTGGAGCTGACCCTCAAGGATGCCCAAGCCGCCGCCAGCATCAGCGCAATGCGTTGCCTGGCGCTGATCGTCGATGCGGTGGGTTCGCTGGACAAGATCAAGGCGTTGTTGCGGGTCACCGTGTACGTGAAGTCGACGCCGGATTTCGTTGATCTGAGCGAGGTGGCCAACGGTGCGTCGGACGTGTTCAGTCATGTGCTTGGCGATGCCGGTCGGCACACGCGCACCACGGTCGGTGTGTATCAGTTGCCGAAGAACGCGGCGATTGAAGTGGACATGATTGTAGCGTTGCATCCTTCGGCTTGAGGATGGTTTAGCGGTTTGCCCTCACCCTAACCCCGAAACGTCGGACCGCCCGTAGGGAGAGGGGACTGACCGGGGTGGTTGGGCGAGATGCGTCGAAACGGAATATCGCGTCGAGCACGAATCTTGAACGGCACGCAGATCGGCTCCCTCTCCTGGGGGAGAGGGCTGGGGTGAGGGGCTACAATCCAAGCAACACCGCCAATCCCCAGCCGAAAAAAAGCCCCGCCTGATCACTCAGCGCGGGGCTTTTTCGTACAGCGGCTGCGCTATTACTGCGCGGCGATGCTGTAGCCATCAAACGCAGTCTGCTGTTGCAGTGCCGTGATGATGTTCTTGCGGTTCACTGCCTGTTCGGTACCCGCGTTGTCGACGAAAACTTCGCTTTCCAGCTCCGCTTCTTCGCCTTCACCGACGAAGGTGAAACCGAGGAACTCCAGCGCTGCACGGTCAACGTTCAGACGCGAACGTGGCGTGCGCAGCGGCAGGGTCACGCTGATGCCATCCTTGCTGATGGTGAAGATTTCGACTTCTTTCTTCTTCGCAGCTTTGCTCTTGCCGCCACTCGGGTTGCTGATCGCCTGATGGGTCTGGTTAAGCACTTTGAGGGCCAGGCCATAAACGATTTCCTGGAACGCCGGATCGTCCTTGAAGCTGGACAGAATGCGGCCGATCGAGAACTTGCTGCTGAGGTCTTCAAGGGCGGCGAGGTCGGCCGCTTCAGCATCTTTCAGCGCCTTGAGTTCGCCCATCAGCTCGTAGGCCTTGTCGTCATCGAAGCTGTCGTGAGCCTGACGGATCGCCGTGCGCAGCTCGCGGATCTGGTCGCTTTCGCGGGTCGACTGGAACGCATCCAGGACCATCTCGCTGATGATTTTGGCTTGTGGCAGGTGTTGTGAAAGATTGATGGAGTTTTCGTATTCCGCTTTGGACGATTCGGTGACTACGGATTCAGCGGTGTTGAAATCGGACATTGAAATTTCACTACTTTTTAACTTGAGTGGAGATGAGAAAACCCGGGGGCTTTTTCAGGCCGACTAATTTAGGGGAGCGCGGCGGCGTTGTCACGGAGCAACGGGCCGGCGGTCCTAACTATTTGCCTGGGCTGTTCAAATTCATTGAACGCATCATCCATTGTTCGGCGGTTTGCTGATCCGTTGGCAGCGAGAAGCGGAACGTCGCGCCGCGCCCGCTGATGTCGAGCAACTGAATGTCTCGGCCATGCAATTGCAGGATGCGGTGCACGATGCGCAGACCCAACCCCCCGTCACGCCGTGCACCACCGATATTGAACGGGCGCAGGAACAAACCTTCGCGCAACTCGGGAGCGATGCCGGGGCCGGTGTCACTGACCGTCACGTCGACCAAAGCCCCTTGGGGTTTCAGATCGAACTCGATCTCGCCGCCCTGAGGGGTATGACGTAAAGCATTGTCTACCAGGTTGGTCAGTACCCGCTCGATCAATCCGAGGTCGGCGCAGACCGTTGGCAGGTTCGGCACGAAATGGGCCTTGAATTCAACCTGCCGCGCTTCGGCCGTCAGTTCGAATTTCTGAAAAATGTCCTGCACCAGATCGATTAGCGAAAAACGCTCCAGCACCGGTTGCACGAATCCGTGTTCCAGTCGCACCAGTTCCAGCAGTGATTGCGCCAGACCGCCGACCTTGCGGCTCTGATCCAGAGCGATACCGAGATAGCGGCGGCGCTCTTCCACAGACAACGTCGCATCCTTAAGCGAAAGGGTTTCAAGATAACCGTGCAGTGAGGCCAGCGGGGTGCGCAAGTCGTGGGAAATATTCGCCACCAGCTCGCGGCGTTCCTGATCCTGGCGAGTGAGTGAGCGCCACTGTTCGCCGAGGCGGTTTTGCATTTGCCGGAACGCTGCATCGAGCACGGCGATTTCGTCCGGGTCAGCGGTTTTGTCCATTAATGTTGGCGTAACCGACACGGGCTGCGGCGCGCCGTCGATGTCGAAGCGGCTGACGGTTTCGGTCAATCTGCGCAGTGGCCGGGTGATCAGATTGAAAGCCGTCAGACCGGCGATCAGGCACAGCAACGCGACCAGTCCGATCGAAAGCAATGCGGTGTTGAGCGCGGCGCTGGTGGCGCCTCGCTCGGCATAACGATCATGTGCTTCGCTCAGCAAGACCACATACAGATAACCGGCAGCTTTGCCGTTGACCTGCAGCGGTGCGGCGCTGAACACCTTGCGCCCGTCGACACTGCGAGGGTCATCGCCGAGGATCGGCAACGGCCCGTCATTGAGCAGTTGGCGAATCGGCGCCAGATCGATTTGCTGGCGGCGTATCCGCCCTTCCGGCGCAGCACTTCCGACAATCCGTCCCTCGGTGTCGAGCAGATACACCTCGACACTCGGGTTGACCAACATCAACTGGCTGAACAGTTCGCGCACGGCACCGGGCATCAGCCCGTTGCTGTCCATCAGCACCGTGTCGTGGGCGATGTGTTGCGCCAGATCCCGAGACAGCCCCTGCACCACTTCCAGTTCATGCATCTGGCTGGAACGTACTTGTAGCCATGCCGATGTGCCGCAGCACACCAATAGCAGCACGGCGAATACCACGGACAGGCGCTGCGTCAGGGTCAGTTTCATGGCTGCTCGGTACCGAATTTATAGCCGCGACCCCACACGGTGAGGATGCGAGAGGGCTGGGCCGGGTCTTTTTCGATTTTCGCCCGCAGGCGATTGATGTGGGTGTTGACCGTGTGTTCGTAACCTTCGTGGCTGTAACCCCAGACCGCGTTGAGCAGATCCATGCGCGAGAACACTTTGCCCGGTTGGCGGGCGAAGAAGTACAGCAGATCGAACTCACGAGGCGTGAGGTCCAGCCTTTGGGCGTCGAGGCTGACTTCGCGGGTGATCGGATCGATGGTCAACCCGTCGAGACTGAGACTGCCAGCGTCCATTTTCAGATTGCGCGCCATCGCATCGACCCGGCGCAGCAAGGCTTTGACCCGCGCCACGAGTTCGAGCATGGAGAACGGTTTGGCGAGGTAGTCGTCGGCACCCAGTTCCAGGCCAAGGATGCGGTGCAGTTCACTGGAACGGGCGCTGGTGATGATGATCGGTGTGTAGCGGGCCATCGCGCGGGCGCGGCGGCAGATTTCCAGACCGTCGACCCCCGGCAGCATGAGGTCAAGAATCAGAGCGTCCCAGTGACCTTGTTGCAGCAGGCGCATGCCTTCGTCGCCGTCGGCGCTGTGTGTCACCTCGAATTGTTCATCCCGCAAATGCAGGCAAATCAGGTCGGCGATGTGTTGGTCATCCTCGACCACAAGGATGCGTTTGGTCTGTTCCATGGAGCTCAATCCTTCGGCGCGATAAGCGCATTGTGCGGGTTTTCCACCGGGCGAGTTATCACGAATTCGTTAACTCCCCGTGAGGATTTGGCGATCAATCCAAGCCTAGGCTGTGTTCCATGAAGGGCATCTGAAATTTTTGGAGACGGCCATGTTTTCACGGCGACAGATTCTGTTAGCGGGCGGCGGGCTGGGGGTTGCAGCCCTGGTGGCGGGTGTATTGCCAAAATTGTCGACTGCCACGGCAGTGATCAGCGAGGCACACGCGGACGAGGCGTTCGAGGTGACACACAGCGACAGTGAATGGCACTCGATCCTGAGCGACGAGCAGTACCAGATCCTGCGCGAGGAAGGCACCGAACGGGCCTACACCAGCCCGCTCAACAACGAACACCGTACCGGCACTTTTGCCTGCGCAGGCTGTGATCTGGCGCTGTTTTCATCCGACACCAAATTCGACAGCCGTACCGGTTGGCCGAGCTTCTGGGCACCGCTGGAACATGCGGTGGCCACGCGTCAGGACCGCTCGTTCGGCATGTCCCGCGACGAAGTTCATTGTCGCCGCTGCGGCGGTCATCTGGGCCATGTTTTCGATGACGGTCCCAAGCCCACTGGTCTGCGCTACTGCATGAACGGCCTGGCGATGACCTTCAAAGCCGTGGCGGCTTGAGTCATGACCCGCTCGCGATCTTCACTTCAGACAGGACGAATTTATGTGGCTCTTGGTTCTCGCTTATCTCGGTGGTGTGCTGACGATTGTCAGCCCGTGCATCCTGCCGGTGCTGCCTTTTGTCTTCGCTCGCACCGGGCAGCCGTTTATCAAAAGTGGCTTGCCGCTGCTGGCGGGGATGGCGGTGACCTTTGCGCTCGTCGCCTCGTTGGCGGCGGTGGGCGGCGGTTGGGTGGTGCAAGTCAATCAGTACGGGCGCTGGCTCGCGTTGCTGTTCGTTGCCCTGTTCGGGCTGACCTTGCTGCTGCCGCATGTGGCCGAACGCTTGACCCGGCCGCTGGTGTCGGCCGGCAGTCGTCTTTCGGAGGCCGCCGGGCAGGACCATCGGCCGCGTCCCGGCGCTTCGTTTCTGATCGGCGTCGCCACGGGGCTGCTCTGGGCGCCGTGCGCCGGGCCGATTCTGGGGCTGATTCTGACCGCTGCCGCGCTTCAAGGGGCAAGCATCGCCACCACGCTGTTGTTGCTCGCCTACGCGGCGGGTGCCGCCACCTCGCTGGCCGCGGCGCTGTTGCTGGGCGGTAAGGTTTTTGCGCTGATGAAGCGCTCGATCGGCACCGGTGAATGGATTCGTCGTGGCCTCGGCGCGTTGATGTTGGCCGGCGTCGCGGCTATTGCACTGGGGCTCGATACTGGTGTTCTCGCACGGTTATCAACGGCGTCCACCGGTGGGCTGGAGCAGGCACTGGTCGGCAAGCTATCGGGCAAATCTGCCAATGCTAGCGGCACGATGATGGCGCAGATACCTGCTGAGGAGGACGCTGCGAACGGCAGCATGATGGCCGCTGGCGGTGCAATGAAAATGGCCGCGAAGGCTGCGGGCACTTTACCGGTCGAAGGTCAGTTGCCGTCGCTTGAGGGTGCGGTGCAATGGCTCAACTCAGCGCCGCTGGATGCCCAGGCTTTGAAAGGCAAAGTGGTGCTGGTGGATTTCTGGACTTACTCCTGCATCAACTGCCTGCGCACCCTGCCTTACGTCAAAGCCTGGGCTGAGAAGTATCGCGATCAGGGGCTGATAGTGATCGGTGTGCACGCGCCGGAATTCGCCTTCGAGCGTGATGTGGGCAATGTCACCAAAGCCATGAAGGAATTGGGCATCAATTATCCGGTGGCCATCGATAACGACTACAAGATCTGGCGCGCCTTCAACAACGAATATTGGCCAGCGCATTACTTTGCTGACGCCCAGGGACGCATTCGTTACCACCATTTTGGCGAAGGGGACTACGCCGAGTCGGAACGCGTCATACAACAACTGTTGCGTGAAGCCGGCGCAAAAACCGTGGCGGACGGCTTGATCAAGGCCGACGCCAAGGGCGTGCAACAGGCGCCGGACATGAATCAGGTGCTGTCGCCGGAAACCTATGTCGGCTACCAGCGTGCGGAACATTTCGTACCCGACACCAGCCTCGTGCCTGACAAGGTCGCGGCTTATACCCCACCGACCAATCTCGCTTTGAATGACTGGAGCCTGGGCGGCCAATGGAACGTCGGGGCGGAGCGCGCGACGGCCAGCGCCTCTGCCAGCAGCATCGTTTATCGCTTTCATGCCCGTGATCTGCATTTGGTACTGGGACCGGGCGGGGACGGCAAACCCGTGCGCTTCAAGGTGTTGATCGACGGTCAGGCGCCAGCGGATGCCCACGGTGTCGACGTCGCCCCCGACGGTTCGGGCCGCGTCACCGAGCAGCGACTGTACCAGTTGGTGCGCCAGACCGATGGCGTGAAGGATCGAACCTTCAGCATCGAATTTCTTGACCCGGGCGTATCGGCCTACGCCTTTACCTTCGGCTGATCGGGAGTTATTGAAATGAAGATTACTGGGCTTCGTATGTTGTTGGGAGTCGCGGTGGCCGGCATGATTGGCCAGGCTTCAGCGTTCTCTTTGGGGGGCGAAGACGCGGTCGTGATTCCGCCTCCAGCCCTTGATGAAATCACGCAGGCACACAGCGAAACTGCGGTGTTCGCCGGTGGCTGTTTCTGGGGCGTGCAGGGTGTTTTCCAACACGTCAAAGGCGTGCAGAAAGCGGTTTCCGGATATGCCGGCGGCGCGGCCAATACGGCGGAATATGAGCGAGTCAGCGAAGGCGATACCGGCCACGCAGAGTCCGTGCAGGTCACCTTCGACCCGACTCAGGTCAGCTATGGCAGCCTGTTGCAGATCTACTTTTCGGTAGCGCACAACCCAACCGAACTCAACCGCCAGGGCCCGGACAGCGGCACGCAGTATCGCTCGGCGCTGTTCCCGGTCAACGCTGATCAGCAGAAGGTTGCGCAGGCCTACATCGCCCAGCTTGATGCGGCCCACGCCTACAGCAAACCCATCGTTACCAAGCTGGAAAGCTACAACGGTTTCTATCCGGCAGAGGACTACCACCAGGATTTCCTGACCGAGCATCCGAGCTATCCCTACATCGTGATCAACGACATGCCGAAGGTGGCGAATCTGAAGCAGATGTTCGCGCAGCGTTATCAGGAAAAACCGGTGTTGGTGAAGGACGGGTCTTGATCAAGGCTCGTTATTTGAGCCTCGGTCGCTCCATGGCAATCACTGACGCCTCGAAACCCAGGCTGGCAAAAAATGCCTCGGCGCCTTCTCGCCCGGCACGTAGCATCCAGGTGATGTCGGGGTTATCGCCCATGACATGTTTAACCAGTCTGCGGCCAATGCCTGCGCGCCGATGCTGGCCATCGACCACGACCATCGAAAGATAGCCGTTGCACAAACCATCGCTGATGCCTCGTGCGAAGCCGACGACCTGGGTGTCGTGCAGGGCAATCACCGTGCGTTGAGAGTTCTTGATGAGTTGCGCGAAATGCTCGCTGGAACCGGTTCGGTGAGCCCAGCCGTTTTGGCCGAGGAACAGTCGTACCGGCTCCACCTCGTCAGGCAGCAGGTCGCGTACGGTCAGATTGTTTTTCATCTACGGTTCGACTCCTTGTCGGTTGTCGCTCGATATCATTATCTGCCCCACGTCTGCATCGCAAATTCGACGAAGCGGCGCAGCTTCGGCAAACGATAGCGATCCGGCGCATAAAGCAAATGCAGGGGGCGGCTGGGTGGTTGATAGTCGGGGACGACGGTCACCAGTTTGCCGTCGCGCAAATCCTGTTCCACCAGCGCATCGGGCAGCATCACGATGCCCATGCCGGTGCGGGCTGCCTGATGCAGACCGGCAGAAGTATTCATCAGCATCGGCCCGCTGACGTCGACGAGAATCTCTCCCTCCGGGCCGCTGAGGCGCCAGCGTTTTTCCACCGATTGCCAATCGTCGCCGGCAGGGTAGGCGAACGACAGGCAGTCGTGTTGTTGCAAATCCTCAGGTGTTTGCGGCATGCCGCGCCGGGCCACGTATTGCGGGGAGGCGCAGACGGTCAGTGTGTAATCGATCAGAGGACGGGCGATCAGATTCGACTCCTCGAAATGCCCCAGTCGGAACGCCACATCCAGACCACTTTCCAGCAAGTCTGGACGGCTGTTGGTCAGCACGACGTCCATTTTGACCTGTGGATACTGCAAGGAAAATTCGCTGAGCGCCGGCGCCAGGCGTTCTACGCCAAAGGTCAGCGGCGCGGTAATGCGCAGCAGGCCGCGCGGCTCATCGAGTGCTTGTTCCGCCAAGCGTTCGGAGTCGGCCACCAGTCCCAAGACGTCCAGACACCGCTGGTAGTAAACGCTGCCGAATTCAGTCAACCGCTGTCGTCGAGTCGTGCGCTGTAGCAGTTGCACACCGAGCCGTTGTTCCAGCGCACGCAGGTGATTGCCAACCATGGTCGTCGACATGTCGCACTGCAACGCGGCCGCCGTCATGCTCCCGGCTTCGACGACTTTGACGTACACGCTCATCGACTGGAACAGGTCCATTATCAAGCCTTGCTTTTAAATGAATGAAGTTTTGCCGAGTTTATCCAGTTTCGCTGGCTAACCATACTGCCAGCACACCGACCTGCACTGGAGTTTGAAGTCATGACCGCCGCCCTGATGAACACCTACCAACCGCTGGCCCTGAGTTTCACCAAAGGCCTCGGCACTCGCTTGTGGGATCAGGCCGGTCGCGAGTATCTGGATGCGGTTGCCGGTGTGGCGGTGACCAATGTCGGTCACTCGCATCCACGAATCGTTTCGGCGATCAGCGAGCAGGCCGGGTTGCTGCTGCACACGTCGAATCTGTACAGCATCGACTGGCAGCAACAACTGGCGAAACGGCTGACTGAGCTGTCGGGCATGGAGCGCGCGTTTTTCAATAATTCCGGTGCCGAGGCCAATGAAACAGCGCTGAAACTTGCGCGTTTGTACGGCTGGCGCAAAGGCATCGAACAGCCGCTGGTGGTGGTCATGGCCAACGCGTTCCATGGCCGCACACTTGGCACCTTGTCGGCCAGCGATGGCCCGGCGGTGCGCCTGGGTTTCAACGAATTGCCGGGGGATTTCATCAAAGTGCCATTTGGTGATCTCGCGGCGCTGGCGCAAGTGCAGCAAAAACACGGCGAGCGCATCGTGGCAATTCTGGTCGAGCCAATCCAGGGCGAAAGCGGCGTGCAGCTCGCGCCGCCCGGTTACCTGAAAGCCCTGCGCGAATTGTGCGATCGCCATGCATGGCTACTGATGCTCGATGAAATCCAGACCGGCATCGGCCGCACTGGGCGCTGGTTTGCGTTTCAACATGAAGGCATCGTCCCGGACGTCATGACTTTGGCAAAAGGACTGGGCAACGGCGTGCCGATCGGCGCGTGCCTGGCCCGGGGCAGGGCAGCGGATCTGTTTACGCCCGGCAGCCATGGCAGCACCTTCGGCGGCAATCCGCTGGCGTGCCGGGTCGGTTGTACGGTGCTGGACATCATCGAAGAGCAGGGTCTGCTGGAAAACGCCCGGATTCAGGGTGAACGCCTTTTGACTCGTCTGCGTGCAGAGCTGGCGGACAATCCCAATGTGTTGGCGATTCGTGGTCAGGGTTTGATGATCGGTATCGAGCTGAAACAACCGGTGCGTGATCTGACCCTGATCGCGGCGCGGGATCATGGACTGTTGATCAACGTCACGCGGGGCAAAACGATACGGCTGCTGCCACCGTTGACGATTGATGAGCGGGAGGTGGAGATGATTGTCAGAGGTGTGGGGCATATCATCAGTAGTGATATTTGCAGCTAATAACGCAAATCTCACCACCTTCAATGCTGTAGACCAAACGATGCTCACCCGATACTCGTCTGGACCAAAAGCCGCTCATGTTGTGTTTGAGCGGCTCAGGTTTGCCGATACCTTCAAACGGTTCGCGCTGGATTGCTTTGATCAACAGATTGATACGTTTGAGTCCGGCCTTATCGTTCTGTTGAAACCACAAATAGTCTTCCCAACCTGATGGCGTGAACTCGATTTTCATTCTTCGATCAATTGCCTGACTTTGGCTTTGCCGGCACGCATTTCGCCAATCGATTTGATCAACCGCTCGGCATTGGCCGGAGAGCGCAGCAGGTACGCTGTTTCTTCGAGTGCGTTGTACTCAGTTAGAGACATCATCACGACGGGCTCACCTTTTTGGCGTGTGACCAGAAGGGGGGCACGGTCTTCGTTAACGCGATCCATCGTCTCGGCCAAATGCGCACGGGCGGTGGTGTAGTTGATGGTTTGCATGAAGTAGTCCTCGCTAGTAGCAAAGAACGTACAGAAATGAGTACATGATGACAAGGTGATACCTATCAGTGGTTGTTTCGCAGAAGGGTTGCTGCGAGCACGTTCAGTATCACTTAAGGACTCTGGAGACGTTTCTGAGAAGGTTGTAATCCTTCTCCGCTGTCTCGGGCAGCGAGAAACCGCCGCGTTGTCGGCATCCGGCATTCCTTGTGTAGGAAAAAACTATGGCTAGTCCGGATAATCCGCCAGATCCGGCGCCAGCATCCGTGTCTTCGCCTTGCCATTCGAATTGTGCTGAACGATCTCGCGCGGCTGCCCCTGCTCATTGAAAAACACCTGACCGATCCCCGCTGAGTTCCATAGGCGTTCGCCAGCCTCAGCATGTTCCGGCGTGTACGGCACGATGCGCATGCGTCGGCGTTTGGTGAGCCAGTTCAGCGGTGACCGTGGCGAGTAGAGCCAGCGGTTGAGGCGGTCGAACCATTCCAGCAGGGTTTTCGGAAATTCGTTCTTGATCCCGCTGCTGGTGATTTGCCAGATCCGCGGCCCGGCCTTGCGGTGGCGGATAAGTACTTCGTAGACGAAGGAATAATGCACATCGCCGGACAGCACCACGTAGTTACCCGGAGTGCGTGAGTGGCGGAAAATGTTCAGGATCACCTGCGCGGCACCGCGATGAGCCATCCAGTTTTCCGCGTCGACCAGCAGCGGATAACCGCACCAACTGAAGAGTTTTTGCACCGTTTCGATCAGCTTCACGCCGAAGATCGGCGCCGGGGAAACGATGATCGCTGACGGGTGATCGAGCAGTTCCTGTTGCAGTTCGCTCAGCGCCTCCCAATCGAGCAGGCCCGACGGTTGCTTGAGCGCCATCTCACTGCGCCAGCGTCGGGTACGGGTGTCGATGACCACCAGCGCCGGGCTGGTTGGCAGGACGAAGTGCCAATGCTGAAAGCGCAGCAGGTCATCGATCAGATCATCCTGCACCGGGCTGTAGAGATATTGGTCACCACCACTGGCGCTCAGTCCCAGAGTTTTTGCCAGAACATCCTTGAATACATCAGGATTATTGCCCCAGCCCTGACACAACATATAGGCGATCAACGCGTTGCCGATGATGCGTTTGGAGAACGGATGGCCGTAGGCCGTTTCCTCCCATTGCGCGGACAGGTTCCAGTCATCGGTGATGTCGTGATCGTCGAAAATCATCAGGCTCGGCAGATGCGCCAGCGCTCGGGCGACCTTGTCCAATCCAGCCTTGAAGGCATCGATGCGAGTCTGTTCGAGGGTGTAACGCTTGAGGCGTTCCGGCGTCAGCTCGGGCGCTTGCGGATCGATCAGCGACCAGGCCGTCGGTGACCACACCAGCAGGTACATCGCCATGACTTCGGCGAAGGTCACCAAGTGATTGTCAGCGCTGCTGCTGGTGAAAATCGGCTTACGCGCACCGCCGAAAAATCGCTCGCGCAAGGTCTCGTTGCTCTCCAGCGCCGGTAACAAATCCGCACGGTGGTAGTAACTGGCCGGGTGTTCGTAGAGCTTGGCGCTGTCGCTGACCACGGCGCCTTCGAGGTGTTCGTCGAACAGGCCGAGTCGTTCAATCAAGGCATGAATCGCCCGCAGCATCGGGCCAGCGACATCGTCGGCGTAGACCTGATCACCGCTCATCATCAACAGGGCGGGGCGTTGTTGTGGGTCGGTTTCCGTCGCCAGCAATTGGTCGACGCACAGCAAGCCATCCGCCGCCGGGTGATGCGGTTTGCGGCAGGAGCCGTGCAGCAGTTGATCGATTCGCGAGCGCAGGACTAAGTTCGGGCTGGTTGCATCGCCGTACAGTAGGTGCGATGCCCAGTCGGCGATGCCCTTTGCATTGTCGATCAGCAGGTCATAGTCGATACGCGTATCGCAAGGCAGGGCGCTATCGAGGGCAGCATCGATGAGATGAACAAAGGCGTGGCGGCCTACGGGAATGACCGTGCATGTCCCGGCGTCGAGAGGAATGTCTCCTACACCTTGCAGGCGCAATGTCAGCGCCAGTGGCCGCGAGCCGACCAGCCACATCACCACGCGCGTCGGCTCCAGCCGTCGCAGTAGCGGGCCGGCCAGGACAGGAGGCAGGGAGATCAGGTCAGCGGGTGTCGGAGACATCGAAGGGCAAAGCTCAAGGCGCACAGGCCGGCGATGATAGCGCAGCCGGCGCCTTGAACCCTTAAATCAGCCTTAAGAGTCGGCTTTTTGCAGTTTCAGCGCCAACAAGCGCCATTGCGCGGGCAGCGCGTCAACTCGCGGCTGTTCTTGCACGGAGCAATCGAAACGGTAGCTGACATCGTCGCCGTTCATATTGCGCGCGGTGACGGTGTTGTTGAAGGTGTAGACCTGATCCTTGAAGCGGTGGCTGACCAGCGCCTTGCTGTCAGCAAAACGCGCCGATGCGGGAAAGCGCAACGTGCTGGTCACAAAGGGGCTGCACATGACATACGCGATCATCGACTTGTCGGCCTGGGCGTCGCCGCGCAACTTCTTGTTCAACGCTGCCAGGGCCATGCGACCGTCATAGTCGCTTTGATCCAGCACGGTCTGTAACCCGATGGATTTCGGCGCCCGGCTGGCGTAGTTCGGCAACAGCGCGGAGTCGGCGGGAGAGGGCGTGTCGTCCGGCTCGATCGCAGCAAAAGCCGGCGCATCTTTCAGCTCGGCGGCGGGTGTGACTGCCTCGGCTTCAGGCAACAGAGAGGTCGGCTCGGTGACTGGCGTGTTTTCGGCCTGCGCCGGTTCGTAGTCATGCGACGAAGGAAACAATGACAACGTAATCGACAGCACCACCATCGCCACAATGAAACCGCCCGCTGCGCCGACGATATTGCCGTAGAAAATATTCCAGCTGCCACGGTTCTTCACCACCCAGCGCCACATGAACCCCCACACCGCGACAATCGCCAGAAAACGCAGAAACTCCATTTGATCCTTTCCTTAAACCTTCAAAACCTGAAATCAACGCACGCCCACAGTGAACGCTGACGATGGGCGGCACGATAACAAAACAGACGCGTAATGCCAGTGACGATAGCGGCGCTCAGTGAAAATTAAGCGCGAAAAACGCCAGCGTCGTCACACCCGCAGCCAAGCCACAGATGCCAGCGAAAAGTTGGCGAGCCAACGGATGCTCTGGCCGAGGGCGCCTGACCAGCCACATCCAGACACCCGCCAGCACGCCGAACGTGGTGATTATTTGCAACACGCTACTGGCCAGGTTTTCCGGTGAAGGAGGCACGTGCGCCGGGAAAAGGCCTGAACAAATCACCGAAAAAATCATCGCCACGATAAAGCCGCTGGCGGCACCTGCCAGGTTGGCGAGGATCAGGTTCCAGGCACCACGGGTCTGCACGACCCAAGCCCAAACGGCTGCCCAGACGAAAAAGTACAACACGGCCATCAAGGTGTTTCTCCCTCTGAAAATTGACTCCATCGAGGCGCTGGCGACCTCGTTACTGGCAGTGGACGGCAAGATAGCAAAATAGTAGCGTCACGCCACTGCCCTATCTCCGTAATGGATTACCTATGCCAGTCAGTCCCCACTCTTTGCGCCTGCTCTGCGCAATCACACTCGCCGCTGCAATGGCCCCGGCATTCGCCGCCGTGCAAGAACACCCGGAAAACAGCTGGAAGTATTACGCCGGCAACTGCCAGCGAGTACTGGAGAAAATGGCCGACGTGCAAAGCGGTCGATCCACGGCCTACGACATGATGTTTGCGCTGGAAAGCAACCTGCGGACCATGAACGAACATCGCTCGAACCTGACACCCAATCACCTGGAATCGCGAGAATTTGCTGAATGCGAAAACATCGCTGGCCAAGCCGAGGCGATGATCGCCCAAGGCAAAGCCGAGTTCGCCGCGAAGATGCAAGGTGCTGCGGAGGAAGGCCGCATCGCCCACCAGAACTCGCCGGCATACCAACGCGCCCGCGCGCTCGGCTACAGCGACGTCGGCGATATCTCCTTCCTCAAACTGCACGAAAACACCGACGGCGAAGCACGCCTGAAAACCATGCTGATCACCGTCGACGAAATCTGCGGCCAATACTTCCGCGCCACGCAATACGTGAAGCCGTATGTGATCTATACGGTTCGGCCTTCTGACGGCGGCTGTGGCGAAGTGAAGCGCGTCGCGGTGGTTGGCGGTCGATCCGTGGAGAAGGGCGATTACATTGACGAGAAGGGCGAGTTTCAGTATCTGGGCTGGAAGAAGCTTGTTGGCGCTGATGGATTTCCGACCGATATCCGCGTGCTGAAAGCCCGTCGTTGAAACTAAGAAATACCGGGATGTTTTCTTGAAGATGAGGATGGACAGATGATCGACTTCAACAACAAAGGCTTCTTCAAACTCAAGCAGAACGATGAGTACGCCGAACGCGTAAGCGCGTTGTTGCTGGACGGTGAAGAAGTGATCGACTCTTACAAGGCCATGCGTGATGGCGTGGTGTTTACCAACAAACGCATCATCGCGGTCAACGTTCAGGGCATTACGGGCAGCAAGAAGGATTTCACCTCCTTGCCGTACAAGAACATCGTCGCGTACTCCGTGGAAACCTCGGGCACGTTCGATCTGGATTCGGAGCTGGAGATCTACTTTTCGTCACTGGGGAAGGTGAAGTTCGAATTCACCGGGAAGACGTCGATGGTGGAGATTTCCAAATACATCTCGAAGCATCTGCTGTAACGGCGCCGCCGATCACAAGATGTCTTTCAAGTAACCCTTGAGCGCGAGGAGCGGCTGATCCAGCTGCTCCAGCGAGCGCGCCTCGCTGAAGTCAGCAGACAACTTGTGCAATTCACGTCCCAGCGGCTTCTCGACGCCACCCAAGGCATCCATCGCCAGGCCAAGGCATTCGTTCATCTTGAACTGAATGGTCTCGACATCCCCGCGCCGTACCAATAGTTCGAAAATGTCTTTCTGATAATCACCCATGACCATGTCGTCCCGCAGAATCGGGCTCAGGCCTTCTTCCTCGTAAGCGAGCTTGAGGGAGAAAAGGGCGACTGTTTCCAGTGACGTTTCCATGGGGTGCCTTTAGCGACTTCCGTCAGCGTGAGAGTTGATGCCTGAATGCAACCACCGTTAGGTGCAAGATGCGCTGGGCTACTTTCAGAGAGGCGTGATTATACGGAGCGGGATCAACAAGTGCAGCCAAAAGGCGAGGCCGGGCACGCTGAAGCCGATCAATAACCTTCACGGGATTGAGCGGCATTTCCATCGGAGGCCGGCGAGTATTATGGTGAACCTTCACACACTCGACGTTAACTGTTGAACACGAATGGAGTGGCGACCATGGAATACGACGACAAACTGATGGAAGACGCTGTGCTTGCCCTGTTGGCGGCACTCAGTTCCGATAAAGGAAATGCCTGGAAAGGGTTCGACTTCGAGATCATGAACCGATTGCATGAGCAGGGTTTCATCAGTAACCCGGTGAACAGGAACAAGTCGGTCTGGTTGACGGAGGAGGGGCTGGAGCGTGGGCGGGCGATAGCGGCGCGGTTGTTTGGGGGAAATGCTCAGGCTGAGCCTGCAAACGACTCCGACACCTGAGTCCGTGCTATGTCACGTGCGACCGGCGCAGTGGTGAGCGTTCTGCATTGCGCGTCCACTTTATTGCAGACGAAAAAAAAAGGCCTTGCCAAGCAGACATTTCTTAATTTTGGTGCCGAGGGAGACTGTCGAGTTCCATATTATACGTGGCTTGCAGCGTGATTGTATTTTCAGGGATACACGATGGGATACAAAAAATCATAGCTGCACAGCCTTTTAACAGAAATAACCAATTCGTCGATTTGCCCTTTTTCCTAATGCACTCCAATCTTGACCATCGCAACGGATTGGGGAGTGGTGCAGGGTGGTTGAATTTTGCTACGGATTTTTATGTTTCGTGCCTTTGGCTTCGAGTGAGCCGAAATTTTTTGGGTTCTCTGAGTTTTTAGCCGGCTTAGCGTTGATGGTTTTAGCCTGGACAATGGCAGATGTCTCTTACCGGTTCAGGGTTGCAACAGCTCCTATACCCTTAAGGCGTTGGACTTTTATCGTTGTCTCGACCGTCGGAATTTTATCTTTACTGACGGATTTATGGAGAGCGGAACAATGGTGGGTGCCTAGAGGAAGTGTATTCACTCCCGCATCATGGCAGGCTTTTTTGGGTGCGCTTTTCTTAATGACTTTTCTATCCTGGGCATGGTTCGCATTTATAAAACCACCAGTGTTCGGTCGAACCAATGCAAAGAACTTTCGTCGTGCATTGTATGATTTTGCACTCAAGGGCACTCCCGCGGAACTATCCGTTGTAGCAGATGAGCTAAAAAATTCTGCAGGTAAAATTGTTGAATTTGCGCCTGAGTATAAAGACGTTGTTGAATCAAAAAGAAATGATAAGCCTGAAAAATTATCCCTTGTGGTGTGTTGCGCTGACGATATTTTAATGCTGATTTCAGAGAGAAAGTTTTGTAAAGCTATAGTTGATTCTTCGCCAGCTACAGCTTTGGAAGTGTACAAGGCTATTAAGAGGACAAAGAAATATTCAATAAGAATAGAGGTTTTTTCTAAAAATATTGTTAATCATGCTCTGCTTAATAGAGATTCTTTTCTTTTTCAAGAGGTCGGGGACTATGACTCCGGTTTGATTGGCCATACTAAGCCTCTCAGTCAAGCTATGTTCTCGGATCATGAGATGGTAGAAAAGATCGGCTCGATGTTTGAGTTGGATCTGTGGGGGGAGCACTCATTTGAAACTCCTCAATGGGAAGCATACTGCCGTATTGTGATGATGGCGTATGAGGATAAAATCAATAACAATTTTTGGGGTGGGTCACGCTCTCTCTGGAACGCTGGAACTAATATTCAACGCGCCGTATTTGATCTTTATAAGCTTAACGGTGTTGATGACTATACTCTGAAAGATGATGGGATAAAAAAATTAAAAGTCGTAGTTGATTTTATAAAAGAACTAATGTCTGTTCTCGATAAAAAAGGGGTGCCAAAATATATTACATTGAAGAAAGAAGGCGTCATAGGGACGCATTATGATGATGTGGCTAAGCTTATATTTGAAGTGATCCACAGCGCGGGAGCGGTCCAATCTCCTTGGTCTTTATGTTGGTGGCTTCATCACAATCTGATATGGGGTGAGATATTCGGAGGCTTTTCGCATGATGGAGACGCGAGTAAGGTTATTCGGCATAAATTTAGAAGGTTGATATACGACGAAATACAATTCATGAAGAAAACACCAAATTATAAGGGGGCAAAGTTTGTTGGCTATTTTCTAAATGTCTTAGGATTGCTGCCCTATAAACTAAATAATAAGCATGAGAAAGTCTTAAGGAATATTATCGTCGGATGGGTGAAGGAGTTTTATGCTGATCTTTATATTCGGCATCCGCAGTTGGCCTTGAGTTGTCTTGTCGATGGTATGGTTTACGATGATCAAAGTCTTCGGTTGATCAAAACTGATCCTTCTAATGCCCTTCGGCCTAAGCCTCGTAAAGTGTTTCTCCAGCTTCGTTGTGTAAAGGTGGTTTGATAGCTGTTTATCTGACATGTAGTAAATGTGAAGTGTGTCTGATGTAGTCGAATGTAGCGAGCGAGAACCTAGTCACGGTTCGATTGTACTGATGTGTTTGATTTGCTCTGTAAAGATAAAGTATGAGATTTCCTAATGAAAAAAATAGTATCAGACGCGCAGCAGCTATCTATCGATGTTAGGGAAGGTGCTTTAGTAATTGAGTGCGCAAAAATCACACTAAGTCAGCAATGCGCGAAGAATCGTGTGACCTACTCAGCTGCCGGAAGAATTATCCAAGATAAAAAAGGTTGCTTTTATATTTGTATGAGCTACAAATGTAAGAAGTCGTCCTCTCCTTTTCTCCTAATGACATCCTCTGCGTTATCTAATAATACGCCCACTGGCACGGTTTTTCCAAAATCTTATTACTTTAGTATGGTAGCAGTTTCGGTCGATGGGAAAATTTGGAGGGGAGAAGATATATGGCTGGAAGCTGATTGTTTTTGGACCACGCGAACTGCTGTTGTAAAGGCAGAGTGTTCGGTAATCTCCAATGTGGCAGTTCACCGGGATTCACCTGCTGTAAATTACTACGAATACACCGTTAATGTTAAAGATTTCCTATTTCCTAGAAATGAGTTCACTGATTATGGAGATGGAAAGCTCAGAAACGTGAGTGTCTTTGGTGTGGGTAGGTACAGTTGTCGGTTAAAAATTCATGAGAGCTATATTAGTTTATTCATTAGCTCTGAAAAGAGGGTTGATAAAAAGGTTTGCGATGCTATTTTGAAATCCATAGAAATAATCACCGGAACCCCTCTAAAACCTACGGTGACGGTGAGCAGAAATCGCTTTAATTCTTTTACGAAAATAGAAGCGTTAGATATGAGTGAGCAAGATATGAGGCTTCCCCCACCTATCCCCAATCGTCATCCAGGGCAGCTTAATAATTGTGCTCTCTACATAAAGTTAATGGTGAAAAAAATTGCTAATGAACAGCCGCTTTTTTATCAATATTGGCAAGAGCTTTGTGTTTCTCAAACCGCAAGTATTGAATCTTTTTCACTTTGTGTGAGTGTAAACGTCGAAGGGATGGTTAACGAGTATTTTCCTCATTTGAGACGGGCTGATCCGGAGTTTGTTCAGGAGTGCCATGATGCTGCCGCCATTCTAAGGGGGCTATTGATTGGTGCGGAAATAAAACCCAGGGTTCAGGAAAAAATATTCCATAGTCTCGCCAGCGCCAAAACACCGAGTGTCAAAAATGCGCTTTATTCTATCTTTGAGAAAAATGCAGTAGATAAGTGGAGTCTTATAAGGCATCCCGCTGCACACGGTACGCTTTCGCAGAAAAAATTTAACACGCAGCAGCTACTTGACTGCTCTTACAGCTGTATATTTATGTTTTATGAAATGCTAGCTCGACATATAGGCTTTAATGGGGGGCGGATTGACTATTCCTCTGGTGGTCACCCTCGACTGTTGTGTGATGTGCAGGATTAGCTCGCACCGAAGCTAAAAAGATTCATTACACCATTCTGGAGGCTGCCGGTCGGGATGATGCCAAGTTCACGAAAGGCACCAAAAAAATGGTGATCATGGGGAAGCTTGGTGTTCTCGTGACCGCCGCGCTGGCGACTTATCAAATTCTGGAAGCAGATAACAAACCTAAAGAGGCTGCTCGGCAAGGCATCATCGTGGGAGGCGGGGCCGCAGGCGGCATCCTTGCTGGTGCAGGCGTCATTGCGTTGTGTGGTCCCGGTGCTCCTCTTTGTGCAATTGCGGTGGTCTTGGTGCGATCAGTCGTCGGAGGGGCAGCGGGCGGACTAGTGGCGGACTCGCTAGATGAGGAACTAGAGGAGTTTAGCTTGAACAAGAATGGTTCTGTACGTGTAAGCGATTTTATCGCACTATGAATCCTATCTGCCCCTAACGGCGCGGGTACAAGTCCCCGCACCGCCAGCCGCTTGATCAAAATCAATGAGAGTGATTAATAGTAATAATCAGAAGCGCATGTAAGAGCTTTTAAGGTGATTCGGGCGTTTCATCAGTTGTTGAAATTGGTAATATTGAAGGTGCTTTTAGTATTGCCTTTTGAGCAAGCTCTTTTAAATCATTCAGGGGCTTACTTCCAAAATGCTTTGTATACCGTTGGTGCTTCGGCCATTCGGAAATATAGCGACTTCCACCGTGAACAAGCTCATTTCTTAAATCAAAAAGCCATGATGCTTTTTCTTTGAGTTTTTCATCCAGTCCGAGATTGCCCACCCCAGCTATGAAAGACGCCTCTACAGAACCGCGCTGTCCAAATAAAGCGTCAAGTGCAATAAAATAGTTGATATATGATTCTATGTCCTCAGAGTTCATGGCTCGATTGAAGAAGTTTACGGATTTTTTTATACGTTGTTTATATTCAGTAGGGCATTGATTAAGCGACTCGTACCACTCTGCTACTTTTTTGGTTAAGTTATCAGTAATTATAATGTCTGATGCGTAAAAAGGAGAGAGTGCGCCACAATCACTAAGAGTTAATAAGTTGTCAGGTGTAGTTTCATGAGGGAATTGTATGCAGTTGGTGAAAGGTTGAGCTATTGATTTGTTGTAGCCGTATTTGGAAACCTCTGAGGCATGAGCGAAAAGTACAGTAATAAACATTCTGAATTTTAAACTGCTTGCGAATTTAGCTCCTTTTTGTGTTCCGTAATCTTCGCCAATCAAAACATAATTAAAGTCATAGCCGCCATTGAATGAAAAGTTGCTATTGGCTGTGAACGGTGAGCTTGGTGTCCAGCTATCAAAAATATATCCTCGTGCGGAGAAATTATTCCACGCCACATCATCGCTACTTGAAATTAGATGCAATCCCTCTTCAGGAAGGGAAAGAGATGGTCCTTTAAATCTGGGCAAGGGGTAAATCGTGCACCTTTTTCCTATCACGCTTCTAAGATTTTGTTTGATTTCTTCCAGAATTGTCTTGGTAAATTCGGTAACTGATACAGCACCCCTACATTCAAAAAGGTTTGGCTTTCTACCAAAAGCTACGTCGTCACCATTGAAAAGCGGTGAATCTAAACAAACTTTCTGTAATGTTGAAGTGACAATGTTATTAACGGACTCGGTATCACAGTCTCTGAACTCCTGTTCGGTTTCGATGATAAGAGCTGTTACCGTATCAAGGGCATTGAAGGTATCTGGGCTGTACCACCAAGTGAGTCCAATTCCACCTGAGAAAGTAAACGGCTTTCCTCTCCCTGCAAAAAACTGCGCTGCCGGCATTTTGTCCTCAGTGCCGGGCCTCAAGAGAATTGAGCGCATCAGTCTTGCTACGTGAGCCTGTACTCGATCCATCGGGAATCTCCACAATCCAATATGACCCGTTAGCTGGCCATCTCATTTATGAACAGGTACGGCCACAGGTGGAAGCAAGGCTCCGCTTCTGTCCAGTCCGTGTCGGTCAACGCCACACCGTGTATTGATCAAACTAGGTGTATTCGGGGGGGGCAAAACGAATGCAAACGGCGTGTCAGGTCGAATGTGCGCAGATAATCGAATGGATTGCAATTTCGGGTGATTTTGGGGTGAAGCAAGGCACTACCAAAATGGCAATCCGTTGCGTGTCTAAGCGGGGGTATATCGGTGGGAAAACGCTGGAAAACGGGGGGGAGCATAGAATTTTTGGATAGAAAAAGGGGTAGAAATTTCTTTCTACCCCTTATCTAAGGCCTTGCTAAGCAAGACCTTTCTTAATTTTGGTGCCCCGAGGGAGACTCGAACTCCCACTCCTTTCGAAAACGGATTTTGAATCCGCCGCGTCTACCAATTCCGCCATCAGGGCTCAATGGCGGCGAAGTATAGAGATGAGATTACCGTCGGTCAATCAGGTACATAGAGAATTTTCACTATTTCGGCTAGACTTCCGGCCCCTGCTAGACGAACCCCATCATGCGCGTTGCTGACTTTACTTTCGAACTCCCTGATTCGCTGATCGCCCGCCACCCTTTGGCCGAGCGTCGCGGTAGTCGCCTGCTGACCCTTGACGGGCCGAGCGGCACCCTCGCACACCGTCAATTCACTGATTTGCTCGAGCATTTGCGCCCGGGCGATTTGATGGTGTTCAACAATACCCGGGTGATTCCGGCGCGGCTGTTCGGGCAGAAAGCGTCCGGCGGCAAGCTGGAAATCCTCGTTGAGCGGGTGCTCGATACGCATCGCGTGCTGGCCCATGTGCGTTCCAGCAAGTCGCCGAAGCCGGGCTCGAAGATCCTTATCGACGGCGGTGGCGAGGCAGAAATGCTCGCGCGTCACGATGCGTTGTTCGAACTGGGCTTCGCTGAAGAAGTGCTGCCGCTGCTCGACCGCGTCGGGCACATGCCGTTGCCTCCTTATATAGACCGCCCTGACGAAGGCTCGGATCGCGAGCGTTATCAGACCGTGTACGCCGAGCGTCTGGGCGCGGTGGCGGCGCCGACGGCCGGGCTGCATTTCGATCAGTCGCTGATGGAAGCGATTGCCGCCAAGGGCGTCGAGACTACTTTCGTCACGTTGCACGTGGGCGCGGGGACGTTCCAGCCGGTGCGCGTCGAGAAGCTTGAAGATCACCACATGCACACCGAGTGGCTGGAAGTCGGCCAGGATGTGGTTGATGCGGTCGCAGCGTGCCGTGCGCGCGGTGGTCGGGTGATTGCGGTGGGTACCACCAGCGTGCGTTCGCTGGAAAGTGCCGCGCGCGATGGCGTGCTCAAGCCGTTCAGTGGCGACACCGACATCTTTATCTTCCCGGGCCGGCCGTTCCATGTGGTCGATGCCCTGGTGACCAATTTCCATTTGCCGGAATCCACGCTGTTGATGCTGGTTTCGGCATTTGCCGGTTATCCCGAGACCATGGCCGCCTACAAGGCCGCCGTCGACAACGGATACCGCTTTTTCAGCTACGGTGATGCGATGTTCATCACCCGTAACCCCGCACCTACTGCCCCTAAAGAAACCGGCCCAGAGGAAACAGAATGAGTCGCGAATGTCGCATGTCCTTTGAACTTCTGGCCACTGATGGCAAGGCCCGACGTGGTCGCCTGACCTTCCCGCGTGGCACCGTCGAGACCCCGGCGTTCATGCCGGTGGGCACTTACGGCACGGTCAAGGGCATGTTGCCGCGTGACATCGTTGCCACTGGCGCAGAAATCATTCTCGGCAACACCTTCCACCTGTGGCTGCGCCCTGGCACCCAAGTGATCAAGGAACACGGCGACCTGCACGATTTCATGCAGTGGAAAGGCCCGATCCTCACTGACTCCGGTGGCTTCCAGGTGTTTAGCCTCGGCGCGATGCGCAAGATCAAGGAGGAGGGCGTGACCTTCGCTTCCCCGGTCGACGGCGCCAAAGTGTTCATGGGCCCGGAAGAATCGATGCAGGTGCAGCGCGACCTCGGCTCCGACATCGTGATGATCTTCGACGAATGCACGCCGTACCCGGCTGACGAAGACGTCGCGCGCATCTCCATGGAGTTGTCGTTGCGCTGGGCTCAGCGCTCGAAAAATGCCCACGGTGACAACACCGCGGCATTGTTCGGCATCGTTCAGGGCGGCATGCACCAGGATCTGCGCATGCGCTCGCTCGAAGGCCTCGACAAGATCGGCTTCGATGGCCTGGCCATTGGCGGTCTGTCGGTGGGCGAGCCGAAGCACGAGATGATCAAAGTGCTGGATTATCTGCCGGGCATGATGCCGGCTGACAAACCTCGTTACCTTATGGGCGTTGGCAAACCGGAAGATCTGGTTGAGGGTGTGCGCCGCGGTGTGGACATGTTCGATTGCGTGATGCCAACCCGTAATGCCCGCAATGGGCATCTGTTCATTGATACAGGCGTGCTGAAGATCCGTAACGCGTTCCATCGCCATGATGAATCGCCGCTGGATCCGACCTGCGATTGCTATACCTGCCAGAACTTCTCCCGCGCTTATCTGCATCACCTGGACAAGTGCGGCGAAATGCTGGGAAGCATGCTCAATACCATCCATAACTTGCGCCATTATCAGGTGCTGATGGCTGGTTTGCGCGAGGCTATTCAACAGGGTACAGTGGCCGCCTTTGTCGATGCCTTCTACGCCAAACGCGGGCTCCCCGTTCCGCCTTTGGACTGAGTTTTCTGACCCCAAGATTCAACATTTGCAACTGGAGTGCTAAATGAGCTTTTTTATCTCTAACGCCATGGCTGACGCGGCTGCACCGGCTGCTGCCGGCCCAATGGGCGGCGGTTTCGAGTGGATTTTCCTGGTCGGCTTCCTGGTCATCTTCTACCTGATGATCTGGCGTCCACAGGCCAAGCGCGCCAAAGAGCAGAAGAACCTGCTGAGCAGCCTGCAGAAAGGTGACGAAGTTGTGACCACTGGCGGCATTGCCGGCAAGATCACCAAAGTGGCCGATGACTTCGTGGTTCTGGAAGTTTCCGACACCGTGGAAATGAAGTTCCAGAAAGGCGCCATCGCCGCCACGCTGCCAAAAGGCACGCTGAAAGCGATCTGAAGCAACAACTTCTACTCAATCGACGGGGCGCGCAAGGCGCCCCGCGTTCATAACGGGCGGCGTGATGCTGAACAAATATCCTCTGTGAAATACATTCTGATCCTGGCGGTGCTGGCGATCGGTCTGATTTATTCCGCTCCGAATCTATACCCCGATGACCCGGCCATTCAGATCAGCGGCGCCAGCACTGCGCTGCAAGTCAATCAGGCTGATCTGGATCGTGTGAGCACTGCGCTCAAGGAGTCCGGGATCAACGTCAAGGCAGCCACCCTGGCCGCCAACGGTAAGGGCGGTCTGATCCGTCTGAGCAAGGCTGAAGATCAGCTGCCGGCCAAAGACGTTGTACGCAAGGCCTTGGGTGATGACTACGTCGTCGCGCTGAACCTGGCACAGACCACCCCGCAATGGCTGCGCAATCTGGGCGCGCACCCGATGAAACTGGGTCTGGACTTGTCCGGTGGTGTGCACTTCCTGCTGGAAGTGGACATGGACAAAGCACTCGATGCACGCCTGAAAGTCTACGAAGGCGACGTCAAGAGCCTGCTGCGCAAAGAGAAACTGCGCTATCGCAGTCTGCCGCAACTGGGCGGTGCCATTCAGTTGGGCTTCAGCGATGAAGATTCCCGCGAACAGGCCCGTGCACTGATCCGCAAGAACTTCAACGATTTCGACATTGTTCCGGCCGACCTCAACGGTCAACCGGTGCTGCGTCTGGCGATGACCCCGGCCAAGCTGGCGGAAATCCGTGAATACTCCATCAAGCAGAACTTGACCACGGTACGTAACCGCGTCAACGAGCTGGGTGTTGCCGAACCGATCGTGCAGCGTCAAGGTGCCAACCGTATCGTGGTTGAGCTGCCGGGCGTGCAGGATACTGCCGAAGCCAAGCGTATTCTCGGCAAGACCGCCAACCTTGAGTTCCGTCTGGCTGCAGAGCCGGGCGCTTCGAAAGCCACTTCGGAAACCTTCGAGTTCCGTGAAGGCAAGCGTCCGCCAGCACAGATCGAGCGTGGTCTGATCATCACCGGTGACCAGGTTACCGACGCCAAGGCAGGTTTCGGCGAGCACGGCACACCTGAAGTGAACATCCGTCTGGATGGTCACGGTGGCGAGCTGATGAGCCGCGCGACCCGTTCCAACGTCGGTCGCAGCATGGCGGTGATCTTCATCGAGCAGCGTCCGGTCACCACTTACGTCAAGCAAGTGGTCGATGGCGTCGAGAAAGACGTCGCAGTGCAAACGTTCAAAGAAGAGAAAAAGATCATCAGCCTGGCGACCATTCAGTCGCCGCTGGGTGCTCAGTTCCGTATCACGGGTCTGAACGGCCAGGGCGAGTCGTCGGAACTGGCGCTGCTGCTGCGTGCCGGTGGTCTGGCCGCACCGATGTACTTCGCTGAAGAGCGCACCATCGGCCCGAGCCTGGGTGCTGACAACATCACCAAAGGTATCGATGCGTCGCTGTGGGGCATGCTGTTCGTGTCGCTGTTCATCATCGCCATCTACCGCTTCTTCGGCATCATCGCCACCGTCGCGCTGGCGGTGAACATGGTGCTGCTGCTGGCCCTGATGTCGCTGCTGGGTGCAACGCTGACCCTGCCGGGTATCGCCGGTATCGTTTTGACCATGGGTATGGCGGTCGACGCCAACGTGCTGATCTTCTCGCGGATTCGTGAAGAGATCGCCGCCGGCATGACCGTGCAGCGTGCAATCAACGAAGGCTTCGGCCGGGCATTCACCGCGATTCTCGACGCCAACCTGACTACCTTGTTGGTCGGCGGGATTCTCTTTGCCATGGGCACCGGCCCGGTCAAAGGTTTCGCAGTGACCATGTCCCTCGGGATCTTTACCTCGATGTTCACGGCCATCATGGTGACCCGCGCAATGGTCAACCTGATCTTCGGCGGACGTGACTTCAAGAAGTTGTGGATTTAAGGGGCTGCCATGTTACGTACAATCAACTTCATGGGCGTTCGCAACTTCGCGTTCGGCGTCACAGTGTTTCTCACGTTGCTGGCTATTTTCAGCGTCGCCACCAAGGGCATGAACTGGGGCCTGGACTTCACCGGCGGTACGCTCATCGAGCTGACCTACGAGCGTCCGGCTGATGTCACCAAGGTGCGCGAGGAGTTGGTGACTTCGGGTTATCACGAAGCCATCGTGCAGAGCTTTGGTGCGACCACCGATTTGCTGGTGCGCATGCCGGGTGAAGACCCGCAGCTGGGCCATCAGGTCGCTGAAGCGCTGCAGAAGCTCGGCGGCGACAACCCGGCGACGGTCAAGCGTGTCGAGTTCGTCGGCCCGCAGGTCGGTGAAGAACTGCGCGACCAGGGCGGCCTCGGCATGCTGCTGGCGCTCGGCGGCATCCTGATCTACCTGGCTTTCCGCTTTCAGTGGAAGTTCGCGGTCGGCGCCATCGTTTCGCTGATCCACGACGTGATCGTGACCATCGGTATCCTGTCGTTCTTCCAGATCACTTTCGACCTGACGGTGCTGGCGGCGGTACTGGCGATCATCGGTTACTCGCTGAACGACACCATCGTGGTATTCGACCGGGTTCGTGAGAACTTCCGCGTCCTGCGCAAGGCTTCGCTGATCGAGAACATCAACATCTCGACCACGCAGACCCTGCTGCGGACCATGGCGACTTCGATCTCCACGTTGCTGGCGATCGCGGCACTACTGTTCTTCGGTGGCGACAACCTGTTCGGCTTCTCGATTGCCCTGTTCATCGGTGTACTGGCGGGTACTTACTCGTCGATCTACATCGCTAACGTGGTGCTGATCTGGCTGAACCTGAGCACTGAGGATCTGATTCCTCCGGCCAACACCGAGAAGGAAGTCGACGACCGTCCATAACGGCCATCGTTTTCCCGGCTGTCAGCCCAAGAAAGGCGCGAGTTGAACTCGCGCCTTTTTTTATGCTCCAAGGCTGGGAGAAGCGCGGGCGCGTCCCGCATGTGATGGTCAGGAGGTTCATGTGAACAAGTCGTTGCTGGTTGGTGCGGTATTGGGTGCTGTCGGTGTGACTGCCGGGGGTGCTGTTGCCACCTACAGCCTGGTTAAAAGCGGCCCTGAGTATGCGCAAGTGTTGGCCGTCGAACCGGTTAAAACACAGATCAAGACTCCACGTGAAGTGTGCAAAGATGTAGCCGTGACCCGCCAGGCGCCGGTCAAGGATCAACATCAGATTCTCGGCACTGCAATCGGTGCGGTAGCGGGCGGTTTGCTGGGTAACCAGATCGGCGGCGGCACCGGCAAGAAGATCGCCACGGTGGCTGGTGCGGTCGGTGGCGGTTATGCCGGTAACAAGGTGCAGGAAGGTATGCAGAACCGCGACACCTACACCACGACCCAGACTCGCTGTAACACTGTGAATGACATCAGCGACAAGGTCGTCGGTTACGACGTGCGTTACTCGCTGGATGGCAAGGAAGGCAAAGTGCGCATGGATCGTGATCCGGGCAACCAGATTCCGGTCGACAAGGAAGGCAAGCTGATTCTGTCGCAGAATGAGCCGGGTCAGTAAAGACCGACTGTTTTAACAAGAAGCACCCTGCGGGGTGCTTTTTTTGTGCCCACAGGAAACCCGATCTCTACTGTAGGAGCTGACGAAGGCTGCGATCTTTTGATCTTTTAAAAACCAAGATCAAAAGATCGCAGCCTTCGGCAGCTCCTACTGGGCGTGATGGAAAATTCAGGCGTAAAAAAAGCACCCCTAAGGGTGCTTTTTTGTTTCGCGTGAAGCTTAGCGCTTCAGCGAAGCCGGCAGGTGCGGCTGGATCGCCGTCAGGACTGCCTTGAAGCATTTGGTGTTGCCGGCAACGATGTGGCCTTTTTCAAGGAAGTCGTGACCGCCGGTGAAGTCGCTCACCAGGCCGCCAGCTTCTTGAATCAGCAGGGCGCCTGCAGCCATGTCCCATTCGGACAGGCCCGACTCCCAGAATGCATCGAAACGACCGGCAGCCACATACGCCAGGTCCAGGCTTGCCGAACCGGCGCGACGGATGCCGGCAGTCTGGCCAACCAGAGCACGGAACATGCCCAGGTAGTTTTCCAGGTTGTCCATTTGATCGTCACGGAACGGGAAGCCGGTACCTAGCAGGGCGCCGTCGAGGCTGGTGCGACCGCTGACGCGCAGACGACGACCGTTCAGTTGAGCGCCGCGACCGCGGCTGGCGGTGAATTCTTCCTGGCGAACCGGATCCAGAACAACAGCGTGTTCCAGGCGACCACGGTATTTGCAGGCGATGCTGACAGCGAAGTGAGGAATGCCGCGCAGGAAGTTGGTGGTGCCGTCCAGTGGATCGATGATCCACAGGTACTCTTCGCCTTCGATGCCGGTACCGGCGTGCATGCCGGTCTCTTCACCGCGGATCGAATGGTTCGGGTAAGCCTTGCGCAGTGCGTCGATGATTTTCTGTTCAGCGGCGCGATCGACCTCGGATACATAATCCTTGGCGTCTTTTTCGTCGACCTTGATGGTATCCAGGCGCTCGATGGAGCGGAAGATCAGTTCACTGGCGCTGCGGGCGGCGCG
>NZ_JBITSX010000052.1:43672-47273 GCF_044541255.1 Pseudomonas sp. NPDC085632
TGTTCCTCAGCGCATCGATATCTACATCAATCGCTGCCTGTCTTGCTATCCAAAGCGAAGTGAAGAAAGCCGCGCATTCTATCAGAACTTTTCTTCAGGTGAAGGACGCTGTTCGCTTTCATAGCTTAACGGTAGGCTGTTCTGTAAGATTTGCACCCCTTTCCTGTGTCCGAGAGCGCCTCCCTTGCTGCAGAACATTCGTGTCGTCTTGGTCAATACCAGCCACCCCGGCAACATCGGCGGGGCCGCGCGCGCCATGAAAAACATGGGTCTGTCGCGATTGGTGCTGGTCGAACCGCGCCTGTTTCCGCATCACGAGGCCGATGCTCGCGCCTCCGGTGCCGGTGACATCCTCGAAAATGCACAAGTCGTCGCCACCCTGGAAGATGCCTTGGTCGGCTGCAATCTGGTGCTCGGCACCAGCGCTCGTGATCGCCGCATTCCCTGGCCACTGCTGGATCCGCGCGAATGCGGCACCAAAGTGGTCGAGGAAGCCGGGCAGGGCGCCGAAATTGCGCTGGTGTTCGGTCGTGAAGATTCCGGCCTGACCAATGAAGAGCTGCAGCGATGTCACTTTCACGTGCACATCCCCTCCGACCCTGAGTTCAGTTCGCTGAACCTTGGCGCGGCGGTGCAGGTGTTGAGCTACGAAGTGCGCATGGCCTGGCTGGCCGCCCAAGGTCAGCCGAGCAAGATCGAGAAGGAAGAAGTGGCCTCGGTGAAAAGTGCCGAGCTGGCGACCATGGATGAGCTGGAGCGATTCTATGAGCATCTGGAGCAGACGCTGGTCGCCATCGAATTCCTCGATCCGGAAAAACCGCGGCATTTGATGGCGCGCCTGCGCCGGTTGTACGGACGCAGCTCGGTCAGCCGGGCGGAAATGAATATTTTGCGTGGCATCCTCACGGAAACCCAGAAAGCGGCCCGTGGTGAGCTTCTTAAGCGGAAGGACTAAATGATGTTTGAGCGTTTGCGTGAAGATATCCAGAGCGTATTCCATCGAGACCCGGCGGCGCGTAACGCTTTTGAAGTCCTGACCTGCTACCCCGGCATGCATGCGATCTGGATTCATCGATTGGCCGGCATGCTGTGGCGCAACGAGCTGAAATGGCTGGCGCGGCTGGTGTCGAACTTCGGTCGCTGGTTGACCGGGATCGAGATTCATCCGGGTGCCAAAGTCGGTCGACGCTTTTTTATCGATCACGGCATGGGCATCGTTATTGGTGAAACCGCTGAGATTGGCGATGACGTGACCATTTATCAGGGCGTTACCCTGGGTGGCACCAGTTGGAACAAAGGTAAGCGCCACCCGACGTTGGGTGATGGCGTGGTGGTCGGTGCGGGCGCCAAGGTGCTGGGTCCCTTCACCGTCGGCGCCGGTGCCAAGGTCGGTTCCAACGCCGTGGTGACTAAAGAAGTGCCGCCGGGTGCCACTGTTGTTGGTATTCCTGGGCGCATCATCGTCAAATCCGACGAAGAGCAGGACGCCAAGCGCAAGGCTATGGCCGAGAAGATCGGTTTTGATGCTTATGGCGTTAGCGAAGACATGCCCGACCCGGTGGCGCGCGCCATCGGTCAGTTGCTCGATCACTTGCAAGCGGTGGACGGTCGTCTGGAAGGTATGTGCGGTGCGCTGAAGGATCTGGGCAGTAATTATTGTGCGAAAGATCTGCCTGAGCTGCGTGAAGAAGACTTCGCCTGCGTCAAAGGCAAAGACGAATCCAAAGCCAGCTAAGCCCTGTGTAGGAGCTGCCGCAGGCTGCGATCTTTTGATCTTGTGGAAGGCAAAGTCAAAAGATCGCAGCCTGCGGCAGCTCCTGCACAGGCTTGCGCCGGCCGGTGTGCCATTAGGCCGCAGACCCTGCTATCATTCGCGCGCTCTTTTGCGGGTAATCCTGACTAAAGTACTAGGTCTTAAAGTTGACTTAAATACTCGGGAATTGCATACTCGCCCCATTCTGAACTCCGTGGTAACTGTCCATGCGACTGACTACAAAAGGCCGATACGCCGTGACCGCCATGCTTGACCTGGCGTTGCACGCGCAGCACGGGCCCGTGTCCCTGGCCGATATCTCCGAGCGCCAAGGCATCTCCCTGTCCTACCTCGAACAGCTTTTTGCCAAGCTGCGCCGCAGCAATCTGGTTTCCAGCGTTCGCGGTCCGGGTGGCGGCTACCAATTGTCCCGCGACATGCAGGGCATCCAGGTCGCCCAGGTGATCGATGCGGTAAACGAATCGGTTGATGCCACCAAATGCCAGGGCCAGGGCGATTGCCATTCCGGCGACACCTGTCTGACTCACCATCTGTGGTGCGACTTGAGCCTGCAGATTCACGAATTTCTAAGTGGTATCAGCTTGGCTGATCTTGTGACTCGCCGTGAGGTGCAAGAAGTAGCCCAGCGTCAGGACCAGCGCCGTTGCAACAGCAAGGCGCCACGCCTGGACAAGATTGAAGCGTCCGCCGTCGAATGACAGCCAAAGAGCTAGCGGCACGCCAGCCCTGATTTAGGAGATAGTCCATGAAATTGCCGATTTACCTTGATTACTCTGCGACCACCCCGGTTGATCCGCGTGTTGCGCAAAAAATGAGTGAATGCCTGCTGGTCGACGGAAACTTCGGTAACCCGGCGTCCCGTTCCCACGTGTTCGGCTGGAAAGCTGAAGAGTCCGTCGAAAACGCCCGTCGTCAGGTGGCCGATCTGGTCAACGCCGATCCGCGCGAAATCGTCTGGACCTCCGGTGCCACCGAATCCGACAACCTGGCAATCAAGGGTGCGGCGCATTTTTACGGCTCCAAGGGCAAGCACCTGATCACCAGCAAGATCGAGCACAAGGCTGTCCTCGACACCATGCGCCAACTGGAGCGTGAAGGTTTCGAGGTCACCTACCTCGAGCCGACCGAAGACGGTCTGATCACTCCGGCGATGATTGAAGCGGCACTGCGCGAAGACACCATCCTGGTCTCCGTGATGCACGTGAACAACGAAATCGGCACCGTCAACGACATCGCCGCGATCGGCGAAATGCTCCGCGCCAAGGGCGTTCTGTTCCACGTCGACGCCGCTCAGTCCACTGGCAAGGTCGAGATCGACCTGCAGAAGCTGAAAGTCGACATGATGTCGTTCTCCGCCCACAAGACCTACGGTCCTAAAGGTATCGGTGCGCTGTACGTCAGCCGCAAGCCGCGTGTGCGCATCGAAGCGACCATGCACGGCGGCGGTCACGAGCGTGGCATGCGTTCCGGCACCCTGGCGACTCACCAGATCGTTGGCATGGGCGAAGCGTTCCGCGTGGCCAAAGAAGACATGGCTGCCGAAAACGTCCGGATCAAAGCGTTGAGCGACCGTTTCTACAAGCAGGTCGAGCATCTGGAAGAGCTGTACGTCAATGGCAGCCTGACCGCCCGCGTTCCGCACAACCTGAACCTGAGCTTCAACTACGTTGAAGGCGAGTCGCTGATCATGGCACTCAAGGATCTGGCGGTATCGTCCGGTTCGGCGTGCACCTCGGCGTCGCTGGAGCCTTCGTACGTACTGCGCGCCCTGGGTCGCAACGACGAACTGGCACACAGCTCGATCCGCTTCACCTTCGGCCGCATCAC
>NZ_JBITSX010000053.1:0-46907 GCF_044541255.1 Pseudomonas sp. NPDC085632
GTTGATGGTCAACGACGCCGAGGTATGCTGCAGCCACAAATGCAACAGACCGACCCGGCACGCCTTGAGTTCAGGCAGGCCGGCGAGTAACTCGTCCGTTACCAGATGAAAGCCCCGGGGCCGTGCCCGCAGGGTTATCAGAGTCTGTTGCCACATACAGTTCTCCGCACGTTCGGGGCGCATTCTAGCGCGCTCTGGGAAAAAACAAAGGCCCTAATATTCCTGCAATGATGTAAGCCATTGGCCGCAGAAAAACGCCCGTCGTAAACACGACCAAAGACGTACGAAAAATCCTTTCAGCCTGTCGCTTAATGACAAATCCCGGACAAAAAAATGCCCGGCGAACCGGGCAATTTTTTCAGTGCGCGTACTTACAGGTTGTAGCCGCGCTCGTTGTGTTGTGCCAGATCGAGGCCGACCGACTCTTCTTCCTCGGTCACACGCAGACCCATCACGGCGTCCAGGACCTTGAGGATGATGAAGGTGACGATCGCGGTGTAGATCACCGTGAAGCCGACGCCTTTTACCTGAATCCAGACTTGCGCACCGATATCGGTGACGGTGCCGAAGCCACCCAGAGCCGGCGCAGCGAACACACCGGTGAGGATCGCGCCGAGAATACCGCCGATACCGTGTACGCCGAACGCGTCCAGGGAGTCGTCATAACCGAGCTTGCGTTTCAGGGTGGTGGCGCAGAAGAAGCACACCACACCTGCGGCCAGACCGATGACCAGTGCGCCCATCGGGCCCACGGTGCCGGCAGCCGGAGTGATCGCGACCAGACCTGCAACCACACCCGAAGCAATGCCCAGTGCGCTTGGCTTGCCGTGGGTGACCCACTCGGCAAACATCCAGCCCAGCGCAGCCGCAGCGGTAGCGATCTGAGTGACCAGCATCGCCATGCCGGCGGTGCCGTTGGCCGCCGCAGCGGAACCGGCGTTGAAGCCGAACCAGCCGACCCACAGCATCGCAGCGCCCATCAGGGTATAACCGAGGTTGTGCGGAGCCATCGGGGTGGTCGGGAAACCTTTACGTTTGCCCAATACCAGGCAGGCAATCAGACCGGCGACACCGGCGTTGATGTGCACCACGGTGCCGCCCGCGAAGTCGAGTACGCCCCAGTCCCACATCAGGCCGCCGTTGCCGGACCAGACCATGTGCGCGATCGGTGCATAAACCAGAGTGAACCAGATGCCCATGAAGATCAGCATCGCGGAGAATTTCATCCGCTCGGCGAACGCACCGACGATCAGCGCCGGGGTGATGATCGCGAAGGTCATCTGGAAGGTGATGAACACCGCCTCAGGGAACAGCGCCGCAGGGCCGGTCAGGCTCGAAGGCGTGACACCGGCGAGGAACGCCTTGCCCATGCCGCCGAAGAACGAGTTGAAATTGACGACGCCCTGCTCCATGCCGGTGGTGTCGAACGCAATGCTGTAGCCATAAATGACCCACAGAATGCTGATCAGACCGGTAATGGCGAAGCACTGCATCATCACGGAAAGAATGTTTTTCGAGCGAACCATGCCGCCGTAGAACAGCGCCAGGCCGGGGATGGTCATGAACAGCACGAGGGCTGTCGAGGTGAGCATCCAGGCAGTGTCGCCGGAATTGAGGACCGGGGCCGCCACTTCGTCTGCCGCCATAGCAAGGCCGGGCATTACGATAGACAACAGGGCTCCTAGCCCTGCGAATTTACGCAGAGTCATATTGTTTTCTCCTGGGGCGTTGGGGTTTGTGGCGGCGGTTAAATCGCGTCGGTATCGGTTTCGCCGGTACGGATACGGATCGCCTGTTCCAGATTGACCACGAAGATCTTGCCGTCACCGATCTTGCCGGTGTTGGCCGCTTTAGTTATCGCCTCGATAACCCGATCCAGATCCTTGTCGTCGATGGCCACGTCGATTTTCACCTTGGGCAGAAAATCGACCACATATTCCGCGCCGCGATACAGCTCGGTGTGACCCTTCTGCCGGCCGAAGCCTTTGACTTCAGTAACGGTAATGCCCTGCACGCCGATTTCGGACAGCGACTCGCGCACGTCGTCCAACTTGAACGGCTTGATGATGGCAGTGACTAGCTTCATGAAAACTCTCTCCCGAATTGGTGGACTTGCCCCAGGAAAACAAACCCGACTCAAGTCTAAGCGCAGTGCCTGGCTTTGTAACGCATCGTCGGCCGTACCTGCCCGACTGACGCCAGCTAACCGCTGCCGACGAAACTCCCCGCTCCGTCTGCCGCACTGCATTCGTCACAGCGACTGCATCAGTGCATGGGTCGAAGGTGACTAAGCAGAAAGCTTGCCATCTCGCCAAAAACCTCTGATTTCAATCCCTTGGCCGCTGCCGCACGCCATCCCGTGCAAAACCCCATCCGGATACGCACAACAACGGTGCGTCGCCGTCCGTCCGCCTGCGCGAAAAGCGTGCATCCCTGACCACGAGATTGACTATAGACACTGCGTGATACACTGCCGGCCATTGTTTCCAGGACATCCACCATGCTCGCGCCCAAAGACTTCCTCGACGCCCTGAGCGGCACCGCCTCCCGCCTTTTCAGCGGCGACACCCCGCTGCCGAAAGCCGAAATCGAAAGCCAGTTCAAGATGCTGCTGCAAAGCGCCTTCAGCAAACTCGACCTGGTCAGCCGCGAAGAATTCGACAGCCAGATGGTCGTACTGGCCCGCACTCGCGCCCGCCTCGAAAGCCTCGAAGCCAAGGTCGCCGAGATGGAAGCGAAGCTGACGCCGCCCGCTGAATAATCCGCGCCCCCTGTAGGAGCTGCCGAAGGCTGCGATCTTTTGATCTCCAGCCCTTCAACCATCCCGGCAACGTCCTACAACCTGCACCACCGCCGTCCGATTGCGCCGAAAAGCCCAGGTTTCTAAGCTCACCCGATGCTGAATGTTCAGCAGCGGGTTTGGCGACCTGGATCGAATTTGACGCAATGCAACTAGACTCACAGAGAGGTTTTTTCTCTCAACGAGTTATGGCGGCTTTGCGTGGGAGACCTCAGTGTCTGCCGGTTTCGAATTCACCGGTTCGCCAACCCGCGCATAGCTGCCACCCTTTTCGTTTGACGACGAACAGAAGCAGTTTTCTTCACTTGAATTCGAGAACTGAACCATGGACGAAAACTATCTAACACCTAGCATCTTCACCCGCCACAAACTCCCCCTCCACGCCCTCCTCATCCAGAACCAACCCTGGTTCTGCGCCCGAGACCTGAGCCGCCTGCTGCACATCTACCTCAACGAACGCATGCTGCGAAAACTCGACACCGACCAATACCAAACCCGTAAAACCCTCATCCACAATCAAATCGAAAACACCCTGCTGATCAGCGGATCAGGCATCTACGCCCTCCTCGTCTACCACTACTGCCCCGAATACCGAGCGTTGCGCGAATGGCTCACCCACCAAGTCATCCCCACCCTGCGCGACGCCCAACATCCCTGCACAAGCGAACGTCCACACCTGAGCCTGCTCAGTTGGCCGGACATGACGTTGAGTTTGTTGCACTGGAATAATCAGCCGTGGATACGGTTGCAGGATGTGCCACAAATGGTGACGGAGCGAGAACAGGTAAACCGCACGGTTGTGAACTCATGGTGGAGAAAGGCTCTGCAATTGATCTGAATTTTTGCGCTGCAACCTCACCAAAGGTCATTTCAGAGATACCACTGAAATGACCTTTTTTGTGTCTTCGTTATCTCCCCGCCCCTACTCCGAAATCCTCCACTCACAGAAGTAACGTCCTACAAAACGCGTCCCCCACGTCTGATTTCGCTACCCCCTCTCTGCTGGCTATCTTCTGCGACCAGATCCAAACAGATGAAAACAATGAGAAGAAAAGGCAAAGCAACGGATCTTCGTAACCAGACATTCAGATCAAACTCGCGAAAGATCGCCTACAAATTCTTTCTCAAGGACATGGCCCCGAGAATCCCAAATATTGATGCAGCAGCGGTCAAGTTTGAGCCAATTACCCCGGCAGCGATAAAGCAATACTTTCTCTGGGAGGGGCCAACAATTTTCCCTTGGGATGACGTTGCAGACTGGAAAAGTAAAGATGCGAAAGGTCTGGATTTGGCGATATGGTTCAAACAGATTCTTTGCGGCATGTGCTATGCGACCCCGCGCGCAAGCTCTATCTGCTTAAAGATTATTCTGTTGGAAGGGCATCCGGACAGGGCGCACCCGCTTCGCGGCAGGATCGCGCCGATTGCTCTGCTTGTCGCAGATCACTATGCGCGAACGCTAGGATGCAAAGAAATCGAGATTCAGGATCCTGATCCGAATGTTGTTTTTTACTACCGGAAACTGGGGTTCGAATTCGACCACACCAACCGGCTTGTCATTTCTGTGAACGGTCAATAACATCGAAATCAACAACCCAATCGCACGAGGTGCGTATGAGCCCAAAAAAGCGAAAGGCAAAGCTTCTTCAGATTGTTGAATTACATCTCGAAGCACTCCGGTTGGCTGGGGATATGTCAGCCAACCAACGGCGATTTATTGAAGTTGCAGTTACGTGTGGGCCAGAGCTTGAGCCAAGCGGCCCGCTGGCCGGTAGAAGATCCTGAGTCAAAAATAAAAAGGCGTCCATAGGACGCCTTTTTTGTGTTTGGAGGAGTAGTCGCAGCGATTCTTTAGTTCCTGGCTTTGCAGCCATGGGTTCAGAATCCGACGAGCTGGCCCGTCGTCACTACTTCAGAGAAACCAGCTTTCTCTGCTGCCAAAAATGCGGGGGAGCTTTTGCTGGTGCCCAGTCCCGACGAATGCGCAGTTGCAGTCCTCGAACGGGACGATCCGTCAATGCCGGGCGAGAGTCAACGCTCCAATTCAGGCAAGCAGTGACAGCCCATCGGGTCTTGATACGTCTTGTAAACCTCTATTTCAGCACTGAAACCCGGCTCAACTACCCTTAAAAAACCCGCAGGAAGCGGCCCCCGATTCAGCTCAAGGAACGACCATGTCCCTCTCCATCGTCCACAGCCGCGCCCAGATTGGCGTTGAAGCCCCCGCCGTCACTGTCGAAGTCCATCTGGCCAACGGCTTGCCATCGCTGACCATGGTCGGCCTGCCCGAGGCGGCGGTGAAGGAGAGCAAGGATCGGGTGCGCAGCGCAATCATCAATTCCGGGCTGCAGTTTCCGGCGCGGCGGATCACCTTGAATCTGGCGCCAGCGGATCTGCCCAAGGATGGCGGGCGGTTTGATCTGGCGATTGCCTTGGGGATTCTGTCGGCGAGTGTGCAGGTGCCGTGTCTGACGCTGGATGATGTGGAATGTCTGGGGGAGCTGGCGTTGTCCGGCGCAGTACGAGCGGTGCGCGGCGTGTTGCCGGCTGCACTGGCGGCGCGCAAGGCTGGACGGGCACTGGTGGTGCCGCGGGCGAATGCCGAGGAGGCGTGTCTGGCTTCGGGGTTGAAGGTGTTTGCGGTGGATCATTTGCTGGAGGCGGTGGCGCATTTCAATGGGCATACACCGGTTGAGCCCTATGTCTCCGACGGGTTGATGCATGCCAGCAAACCTTATCCCGACTTGAATGAAGTGCAGGGGCAACTGGCGGCAAAACGGGCGCTGCTGATTGCTGCTGCGGGTGCGCATAACTTGTTGTTCAGCGGGCCACCGGGAACCGGCAAAACCTTGTTGGCCAGCCGGTTACCGGGACTGTTGCCACCGTTGGCCGAGAGTGAAGCCTTGGAGGTGGCGGCAATACAGTCAGTGGCCAGCGGTGCGCCGCTGACCCATTGGCCGCAGCGCCCGTTCCGTCAACCGCACCACTCGGCATCCGGGCCGGCACTGGTCGGTGGCAGCTCAAAACCGCAACCCGGCGAAATCACCCTCGCCCACCACGGCGTGCTGTTCCTCGATGAGCTGCCGGAGTTTGATCGCAAGGTGCTGGAGGTTTTACGCGAGCCTTTGGAGTCCGGGTTCATCGTGATCGCCCGGGCCAAGGACCGCGTGCGGTTCCCCGCGCGCTTTCAGTTGGTGGCGGCGATGAACCCTTGCCCCTGTGGATATCTTGGCGAACCCAGTGGCAAGTGTTCGTGCACACCGGACATGGTTCAGCGTTATCGCAACAAATTGTCGGGCCCCCTGTTGGACCGGATCGACTTACACCTGACGGTCGCGCGGGAGGCGACAGCGCTGAACCCTGCGGTAAGGTCAGGAGAAGACAGCGCCACTGCGGCCGCGTTGGTAGCCGAGGCCCGCGAACGACAACAGAAACGCCAGGGATGTGCCAATGCGTTTCTCGATCTGCCAGGCCTGCGTCGCCACTGCAAGTTATCCACAGCCGATGAGGCCTGGCTGGAATCAGCCTGTGAACGGCTGACCCTGTCACTGCGCTCGGCGCACCGGTTGCTCAAGGTCGCCAGGACGTTGGCCGATCTGAGCCAGGAAAAAGACATTACACGCGAACACCTGGCGGAGGCTTTGCAGTATCGGCCGGCAACGCAATGAAAATGACAGCGCTGCTCGCAAGTGAACTGCCCCGAAAATAAACACCCGAGCGCTGATGGCGCTTGGCCGAGATGTGATATAACGACGGCGCTCTTTTTTACTACATTCTGTCTATCGTCAAGACATAGAGCATTTTTCATCATGGAGTGGAGGCGGGGCATCATGGACGAGATTTCTACTGTTACCGGACAAAGCTGTTCAATTCATTAGTTCAAATCAAGATAACTAAAAAGCCCTTGCCCGGCGTTATTACTCCGTTTGGCGCTGGCCTTATTTAAACAAACTTTGAAAGCAAAACTTCATTATGAAAAATGTTTACTTGCTCAGCAACGTGGCGGACGGTGGCAAAACATATCTCGAGTATCTGATTCCAGCGCTTAAATCGCTTCGAGAAAAGTATAACTGTGTCGTGCTCAATACTGATCGTACCGGCTTGAATAGAGAGGAAGTCGAAGCCGTCCTCGATTTCCCGGTAGAGCAGGTTGACAATGAATTCATCGCAAGCCTGAAATCGCAGGTTGTCATTTCAAATGATGCCTATTCCGGACGCCTGCTGGACAACTCGAACTTTGGCATCTTCATCAGCCACGGCAATGTCGGGATGCCGACCAAAGACAAGTATTACTACGCCGAATTGACCTCTTACTGGGATGTGGTCATCGCGTCTTCCCGGTCAGGCTTTGATTTGATTACTGCCGGAATGCAGGCATACCGTCGCGACAGAAAGGCCCTGAAAACACTATTGATCGATGGACTGGCGTTGCGCTCGGACATGCGCAGCACCAGCCCGGTGGCCACGCTGCCGGTGAAGATCCCCGGTAATTTCGAATCATCACCGCCATCGACAAAAACCTCGGATGACTACGTCGTAGGGCTTCTGCCGACCCAACTGGGTATCTGCCCGAACGGGGCGACTCTGTATGAGAATCTGCAGACCGTCATCAATGCAGTGAAGTCGCAAATTCCCCACGCGACGTTCATCTTGCGTCCGTACATGGCCGAACTTTCCCATCCGACCGTGAAGGATCTGTGCGAACAACTGTCTGCCCATGACTGGATAACCATAGACAAGCCCGGGACCAGCAGCACGGCTTTCTATACACAATGCGACACGGTCATCACCGATGCATCCACCGGCGGTGTTTCGTTCATGCTCAATACCTGCAAACTACCGATTTATTATGTGCCCTATACCGAAGAGAGCAATCTCACGGTCGACGCCTGGCTAAAGCAAATGGATAACCTGTTGCCAATTGCCAGAAGCAGCAATGAGCTGAGGGATATGGCACTGGGGTTCAGCCTGCTGAAACCAGAAGACAGCTATTACATATACAACAAGTTCTACCAGGCACAATACAGCGACTTGCCCCTGCCTCAGGAAGTGTTCCACGACCTGATTGAATATCGGCACGAGTCGCAGTATTGCCCGCTCTCGATTGACTCTTTCGGAGACATGATCGAGCGGGACAAACATTAAAATAACGCAGGCCTGGCCTCATGCAAGGAAACAGCCTGCCGATACACTCGAATCGAACACAAGTCAGAACACTATGAAATGTGAAGCTGGTGGACAGGTAATCTGGATTACGGGCCTTTCAGGAGCGGGCAAATCAACGCTGGCCGGTGAATTGGTTACCAGACTGTGTGCTGAAGGACGCTCGGTGGTCATGCTCGATGGCGATGAATTGCGCGAAGTATTTGGCGCAGCCGCCGCCAACTCACAGAACCATGGCCGCGAAGGTCGTCTGGCCCTCGCTCTGCAATACGCACGTCTGTGCAAAATGATCGCAGCACAGGGACAAACCGTGGTGATCGCCACGATCTCGCTGTTTCGCGAGGTTCACGAGTGGAACCGCGCCCACCTGCCCAAGTATTTCGAGATTTATCTGAAGGTGCCCGTCGAGGAGTTGCGTCGCCGCGACCCCAAGGACATCTATCGCCGTTTCGATGCAGGCGAACTGCACAACGTTGCCGGGCTCGACCTGGTCATTGATGAACCGCTGGCGGCGGACTGCCTGGTTGAGTTCGATCGCGAACGCTCCAGCCAGCGTCTGGCCGATGATTTGCTCCCTAAAATTCTTCGAAGGAACTGACAATGAAAACCGAATGGGACTACACCACCCTGGCCGATGCTTATTTGAAGCGCCCTGACTACGCCGACGCGGCCATCGACGCCATGCTGTCGATTGCCGGTGCCGAGCAAGGCGACAAGTTCTGCGACGTCGGCGCGGGTGTTGCGCACTTGACGCTGATGCTGGCCGCCCGCGGCCTGGATGTCACAGCGGTAGAACCCAACGATGCGATGCGCGGCAATGGCATCAAGCGCACCGCTGAACTGCAAAACGTCAAATGGCACGAAGGCACCGGTGAAGCCACCGGCCAGTCGGCGCAAGCGTTCGACATGGTCACGTTCGGCAGCTCCTTCAACGTCTGCGACCGTCAGCAGGCCCTTAAGGAAACCGCGCGCATTCTCAAGCCGCGCGGCTGGTTTGCCTGCATGTGGAACCACCGCAATCTGGAAGATCCGATCCAGGCACGCATCGAAGCGATCATCAAAGAGCGCGTGGCCGGTTACGGCTACGGCACCCGTCGCGAAGACCAGACCGCCGTAATCGATGCCAGCGAATTGTTCGGCCCGGTCGTGCATCTGGATGCCCGCGTGATCCACGAGCAGTCGATCGAAGAATGCCTCGAAGCCTGGCGCTCGCACGCCACGTTGGAACGTCAGGCTGGCGCCAGCTTCCATGAAGTGATCGCGGCCATCGACGACTACCTGAAAAGCCTGCAGACGCCGTCGATCCAGATTCCATACTCGACCAACATCTGGGTTGCTCAACTGAGATAACCGCTGATGGCCCTGCATTTCTCAACCAAGGCCGGCACCCTGACCAGCCTGCAAGGGCGACTCGCCTCGGCGCACATTGCGCCGTTGCTGTCATTCACTGTGGCGGACTGGCAACTGGATCAGCGCGCCTGCGTTGAGGATATCCGACGCCGGCTGCCAGCCGCTCCGTGGATCGTGCGCTCCAGCTGCGGGCGCGAGGACAGTGCGCAGGCGTCGTTCGCCGGCGCCTTCCTGTCGGTGCCGAATGTCGAGGAGGCTGAGCTGGTCTCGGCGATCGAACAAGTCATCGCCAGTTACGGCGACGTGTACCTGACCGACGAGATTCTGATTCAGCCAATGCTCGGCAATGTGGCGCGCTCCGGCGTAGCCTTCTCTCACGACCCCAACACCTGCGCACCGTATCGCGTGGTGAATTGGTCGGAGGGCGATGACACCGCCGCCGTCACTGGCGGCATGGGTGGGCGGCTCTGGCAGCAGGCGGCGCACAGTGCAGTGGCAGCGCCCGCGTCGCTCGCACCAGTGGTGGCCTTGCTTGAGGAATTGCTCAGCCTGTTTGGTGATCGGCCGGTCGACTGCGAGTTCGCGGTCACCCGTGATGCTGAAGGCGAGACGCTCTGGCTGCTGCAAGCCCGGCCATTGATTCTGCCGACGGCGCCTGAGTCTGCGGCCACTCAGTTCGCCCGTCTGCAAAGCATTCAGAACAAAGTCGAACGGGGCATGCGTCCGCACCCCTTTCTGATCGGTCAGCGCACGGTGTACGGCGTGATGCCCGACTGGAACCCGGCCGAGATCATCGGCATCCGGCCCAAACCGCTGGCGCTTTCGCTGTATCGGGATCTGGTCACCGACTCGATCTGGGCCTACCAGCGCCATAACTATGGCTACCGTAACTTGCGCAGCTTCCCGCTGATGCCGCACTTTTTCGGTCTGCCGTACATCGACGTGCGTCTGTCGTTCAACTCGTTTATCCCGGCCGATCTTGATGAAGGGCTGGCGGGGCGTTTGGTCGATTACTACATCGATCGCTTGCTGGCGGAACCGACGCTGCACGACAAGGTAGAGTTCGAGATCGTGTTCTCCTGCTACACCCTCGACTTGTCGCAGCAACTGGAGCGTTTGCGCAGTGCCGGTTTTCTTGAGCATGAACTGGACGCCATCAGTACCAGTCTGCGCAAGCTGACCAACCGCATCGTGCACCCCAAGGACGGTTTGTGGCGCAGCGATGCCAACAAGCTCGATGTGCTCAACGCTCGTCGCGAAGAGCTGCTGGCCTCCGATGCCGATCCGCTCGAACGCATTTACTGGCTGCTGGAGGATGCCAAGCGTTACGGCACCCTGCCCTTCGCCGGCCTGGCCCGCGCCGGGTTTGTTGCCGTGCAGATGCTTCGATCGCTGGTCAGCGTCGGCGTGTTTTCGCAGGCGGATTACGATGCGTTCATGGCCGGGGTGTCCACGGTCAGCGGGCAGTTGGCCCGTGACCGCGCCACCCTCGACAAAACCACGTTCCTCGCCCGTTACGGGCATTTGCGACCGGGCACTTACGACATCCTCTCGCCGCGTTACGACGAGGCGCCGGAGCTGTATTTCGACTGGACGCAAAGCCCCGCCGCGCCGGAACCGCTGCGACCGTTTTCGCTGACGCTGCCGCAGATGCGCGAAATCGTCAAACAGCTCGAAGCCCATGGCCTGCAGCCTGATCCGGTGGGACTGCTGGACTTCCTGCAGAACGGCATCGAGCTGCGCGAGCTGGCCAAGTTTCACTTCACGCGTAACCTTTCCGATGCCTTGGCTCTGATCGCGCAGGTCGGCGCGCAGTACGGCATTGATCGCGAGGATCTGGCCTATTGCGACATCAGCGCCTTCCAGGAGCTGCATGTAGCCGCGGCCGATCCGAAGGAAGTGCTGATGCGCAGCATTGAACAGGGCAAGGCGCGCTACGCCGAAACGCTCAAAGTGTCGCTACCGCCGGTGATTACCTGTCCGGAAGATGTCTGGTGTTTCGAGTGGCCGGAAACGGCGCCCAACTTTATTACGCAAAAACGCGTGACCGCGCCGGTGGTGCTGTGTGATGACCGGGAAAAACTCGCCGGGGCGATCGTCTGCATTCCCAATGCCGATCCGGGGTTTGACTGGCTGTTCGCCTACCCGATTGCCGGGCTGATCACCGCGTGGGGCGGCGCCAATTCGCACATGGCTATCCGTGCCGGAGAACTTGGCCTGCCGGCGGTCATTGGCGCGGGCGAAGTGCTCTACCGGCGCTGGTCGACGGCAGACTTTCTGCACCTCGATTGTCCGGGGCGCCGAGTGGAGTTGATGTCATGACAGTGGTCGCGATCAGTCAGCGTGTCGACACCCATCCTGAGCGCGGCGAAAGCCGTGATGCGCTGGATCAGCGCCTGATCGCGTTTGTGCTGGCGGCAGGCTTTATCCCTGTACCAGTGCCCAACGACTGGCAATCACCCGATGACCTCGATCGCTGGCTGACGGCGGTAAACCCGCAAGCCATCGTGCTGTCGGGCGGTAATGACATCGGTCAGTGCCCGGCCCGTGATCAGACCGAAAGCCGTCTGCTGGATCACGCACAGGCGCGCCATCTGCCGTTACTGGGGATTTGCCGGGGTATGCAGATGCTTGCGCATGGGTTCGGTGTTTCGTTGAAACCGGTCACCGGCCATGTACGCACCCGGCATCAGTTGTCCGGGCAGATCGCCGCCGAGGTCAACAGCTATCACACCCTCGCCCTCGCCGATTGCCCGCCCGGGTTTGAAGTGCTGGCGCGCAGCGAGGACGGCGAAATCGAAGCGATCCGCCACCTGCAACTACCGTGGCAGGGCTGGATGTGGCACCCCGAGCGCGAAAGCGATTTCGCAGCGCACGACCTTCAACGTCTGCAGCAACTGTTTGGCGAAGCCCAATCCACTGAAGAACTCACGGGATAGACCTGTTGTGAAAGCCATTATCCTGGCTGCCGGACGTGGCAGCCGCATGAAAAGCCTCACTGATGAACGCCCAAAATGTCTGGTCGAATTGCGCGGTAAACCACTGCTGGAATGGCAGCTGGAGTCGTTGCGTGCAGCGGGTATCAGCGACATCGCGGTAGTGACCGGTTACAAGCGCGAGCTGCTGGCAGAACGCGGTCTGAGCGAGTTCCACAACCCGCGCTGGGCCGAGACCAACATGGTTTCATCACTGGCCTGCGCCGAGTCCTGGCTTCAGGGCGAGCCGTGCATCGTCAGTTATTCGGATATTTTCTACAGCCCTGTGGCCGTACAGTCGTTGATCAACAGCGACGCAACGCTGGCCGTAACCTACGATCCCGATTGGTTGCAGTTGTGGACCGAGCGCTTCGGCGACCCGTTGCTGGATGCCGAAACCTTTCGCCTGACCGCCGCGCACACGCTGGCCGAAATCGGCAACAAGCCGCAATCGGTAGACGATGTTCAGGGGCAGTACATGGGGCTTTTGCGCTTCACTCCCGAAGGCTGGGCGGAAGTCGTGCGGCTGCGCGCCGAACTGTCGCCGCAGCAACGCGACAGCATGCACATGACCAACACCCTGCAACGCGTTATCGATGCCGGGCGTGTGCCGATTGAAGCTGTCGCCTACACCGGCGAATGGGGAGAGGTCGACTCCAGCGAAGACCTCTCGGTGTATCAATAAGGCGCCGGCGCCTTAACGGAACCGGTCAACCTCCTGACGCAGATCGGCAGCCAGCTTCTCCAGTTCCTTGGCAGTGACTGCCAGGTTGGATACCACTTCGCGCTGCTCACTGTTGGCCAATGCAATGCTCTGCAGATTACTGCTGAGCAAAGTAGCGGTGCTGCTCTGCTCCTGAGTCGCCGTGGTAATCGCGGCAAACTGCTGCCCAGCCGAACGGCTCTGCTCGTCAATACGCGCCAGCGCCGACGCCACATTAGCGTTACGCGACAAGCCTTCCTGCATCAGCACATTGCCCTGCTCCATGGTGCTGATGGCGTTGCCGGTTTCCTGCTGGATGCTGTGGATCATGCTGGAAATTTCATCCGTCGCCTGACGGGTACGCGAAGCCAGGCTGCGCACTTCATCCGCCACCACGGCGAAGCCGCGACCTTGCTCACCGGCACGCGCCGCTTCAATCGCAGCGTTGAGTGCCAGCAGGTTGGTCTGTTCGGCAATCGAGGTGATCACACCGACGATGCCGCCGATTTCCTGCGAGCGCTGACCGAGGGTGTTGATCACCGTGGCGGTGCTGTTCAAGGCGCCAGCGATTTGCTCCAGCGAGGACGACGCTTCTTCCATCGAGCTGCGGCCAATCTGCGTTTGCTGAGCATTTTCCTGGGCCAGACGCTGGGTCGCGCCCATGTTGTCGGCAATGTTCAGCGAGGTCGCGCTGAACTCTTCCACCGCACCGGCCATGCTGGTGATTTCGCCGGACTGCTGCTCCATGCCTTCGTACGCGCCGCCGGACAAACCGGACAGCGCCTGCGCACGGCTGTTGACCTCTTCCGAAGAACGGCGGATGTGCTCGACCATGGTCGACAGCGCCTGACTCATCTGGTTGAACGCGCGGGACAACTGACCGATTTCGTCATTGCTCGACACGTTCAGGCGCACGCTCAGATCACCGGCGCCCAAGGCTTCGGCCTGACGCACCAGATCGCTCAGTGGCGCCAGTTTGCTGCGCAGCAGCCAGACCACCGAACCGACCGCCAGCAACATCGCCAACAGGCTGCCAATGGCCAGTTGCGTACCAACGCTCCAGGTCACCGCGCGGATCTCGGTTTTCGGCATGCTCGCCACCACCGACCACGGGCCACCGTCGAACGGCACGGCAACGCTGTAGAAATCTTCGGACTTGTCGCCCCAGAACTGACCTTTGCCCGGCGTTTTCGCCAGACCGCTGATCACCGGAATCGCTTGATCCAGCGCCTGCACGCCCGCCGGCGGTACCAGCCATTTGTTCTGCTCATCCAGCAGTGCCAGGGAGCCTGTCTGGCCAATACGGAAACGCTTGAGGTTATCAAACTGGGCGTTCTGCGCGTCGGTGTAATCGAAACCAACGAACAGCACCGCAATCACCTTGCCGCTGCCATCGCGCACCGGGGTGTATTGGGTCATGTAGGAACGCTCGAACAACAAGGCGCGACCCACATAGCTCTGCCCTGCCATCAACTTCGCGTAGGCCGGGTGCGCGTGGTCGAGCAAGGTGCCGATGGCGCGAGTGCCGTCCTGCTTGGTCAGCGAGGTGCTGACCCGCACAAAGTCTTCGCCGCTGCGCACGAACAGCGTGGCGACGCCAGCCGTCATCTGCTTGAACTCGTCGACTTCCTTGAAGTTGTTGTTCAACACTTCGCTACCCAGATGCAGGCCCGGGGTCTGGGTGCCTGCCACCGTCACTGGCTCGCTCGGGTGAATGCTCAAACCCGCGCTGAAGCGCTTTTCGAACAACCCGCTCAGGCGCTGGGTGCTTTCACGCAGCGTGCCGTGGAAGGTGCTCAGTTGGTCGGCCAGCAGCCGCGCCTCACTGGCCAGATGCTCTTCACGGGTGGCGAGGTTGGCGGAATCCAGCGAACGCAGGGCGAACACCGTACTGCCACTGATGACAATCGCCAGTATCACAGCGAGCGCGAGGCCCAGCTGCGAGGCGATCCGAGCGCGAGGTTGAGACATGGACAGCTCCTGGCCGAGCCACGGGATCCTCCTTGATCTCGACTCGGATAATTTTCTAATAGTGGGGGTGGATCGTGGAGACCGGCACGACGGTTCCACTTGCTCATAGTCGGCGGTAAAACCGAATACTTGAGCGCGCAACGAGGGTATGGCGCAAGGCCGCCATTGTGGCGGCTCGAACGTTTCAGCTCAAGCGCGCGACCTCCGGCAGCTCCATGGCGCTGACTTCGCCTTGCAGGAAGTCGCTGAGGCGGCGCAAACGTTCACCTCCGGGACGGGTCTTTGGCCACACCAGGTAATAATTCAGTCCGCTGGCGACCGCGGTTGGCCATGGCAGGCTCAATCTTCCTTGCGCCACGTCTTCGGCAACCATCAACAAATCGCCCATCGATACGCCGTAACCGCGGGCCGCCGCGATCATGCCCAGCTCCAGCGTATCGAATACCTGTCCGCCCTTGAGTGAAACCTGATCGGACAGCCCCATATGCTCCAGCCAACTGCGCCAATCGCGACGGTCGGGCGTCGGGTGGAGTAATTCGGTGCAAGCCAGTCGAGCCAAATCCCATGGCTGATCATTCAGCAGGTTCGGCGCGCCCACCGGAATCAGCTCTTCAGGAAAGAGCAAGCTGGCCTCCCAGTCCGGCGGAAAATGCCCGTCACTCAACAGCACTGCGCAATCGAACGGCTCATCGTTGAAGTCCACCGAGTCCACATCCATCCAGGCGCTGGTCAGTTGCACTTCGTTGCCCGGCTGCAAGTGACGGAAACGACTAAGCCGCGCCAGTAGCCAGCGCATGGTCAAGGTCGACGGCGCCTTCATGCGCAGAATGTCGTCTTCGGCACGCAAGGTATTGCAGGCTCGTTCCAGAGCAGTGAAGCCTTCGCGGATGCCGGGCAACAGCAGGCGAGCCGCTTCGGTCAGTTGCAGGTTGCGTCCACTGCGGTGGAACAATCGGCAAGCGAAATGATCTTCCAGCGTCCGAATATGCCGACTCACCGCACTTTGAGTAATCGACAGCTCCTCAGCCGCACGGGTAAACGAGCTGTGCCGCGCCGCCGCTTCAAATGCGCGCAGGGCATACAAGGGAGGAAGACGACGAGACATACAGAAAGCTCCTATAGCGGGATGCAGCCAGTCTGACAAAATCTGCTCAAGATGAGTTTTAATCATGCGACCCATCCTTTTTATCCCTTTGTGCAAAGCCTGCCAAGCGCCGAGAATCGACGGTCTCCTGTTCCCTCTGAATCGAGTGGTGATGACCATGCAGCATCCTGTGCGTACCGAACTCTGGGCCATTCTGCGGCTGGCAGGGCCGTTGATCGCTTCACAGTTGGCGCACATGTTGATGGTGCTGACTGACACGTTGATGATGGCGCGCCTGAGTCCGGAAGCGCTGGCCGGTGGCGGTCTCGGCGCGGCGAGCTATTCGTTCGTGTCGATTTTCTGCATCGGTGTGATTGCGGCGGTCGGCACGCTGGTGGCGATTCGCAAGGGCGCCGGCGACATCATCGGCGCGGCGCGGCTAACCCAGGCCGGATTGTGGCTGGCGTGGTTGATGGCGCTGGGCGCCGGGTTGCTGCTGTGGAACCTCAAACCAGTGTTGCTGCTATTCGGCCAGACCGAAACCAACGTCAATGCCGCCGGGCAATTCCTGGTTGCCCTGCCCTTCGCCCTGCCCGGCTACCTGAGCTTCATGGCTTTGCGCGGGTTCACCAGTGCGATCGGTCGGGCGACGCCGGTGATGGTCATCAGTCTGGCCGGCACGGTGGCCAACTTCCTGCTCAACTATGCGCTGATCACCGGCATGTTCGGTCTGCCGAAAATGGGCCTGACGGGCATTGGCCTGGTCACGGCAATTGTGGCCAACTGCATGGCGTTGGCGCTGGCCTGGCACATTCGCCGGCATCCGGCCTATGACGCCTATCCCTTGCGTGAAGGCTTGTCGCGGCCAAACCGGCAGTACCTGAAAGAACTCTGGCGCCTCGGCCTGCCGATTGGCGGCACCTACGCGGTGGAAGTCGGCCTGTTCGCCTTCGCGGCGCTGTGCATGGGCACCATGGGCAGCACGCAATTGGGCGCGCACCAGATCGCCCTGCAAATCGTCTCGGTCGCATTCATGGTGCCGGCGGGCATGTCCTACGCGATCACCATGCGCGTCGGCCAGCATTACGGTGCCGGGCAATTGAGCGATGCGCGGATGTCCGGGCGAGTCGGCATCGTCTTTGGCGCCGTGGTGATGCTGGGTTTTGCACTGGTTTTCTGGTTGCTGCCAAATCAGTTGGTCGGGCTGTTCCTTGATCACAACGATCCGGCGTTTGCCGAGGTGATTCGCTTGGCAGTGAGCCTGCTGGCCGTGGCGGCCTGGTTCGAGTTGTTCGACGGCACGCAGACGATTGCCATGGGCTGCATTCGGGGGCTCAAGGATGCGAAAACCACGTTTCTGGTCGGGCTCGGCTGCTATTGGTTGATCGGTGCGCCAGCGGCGTGGTGGATGGCGTTCCACCTCAATTGGGGGCCGACGGGCGTCTGGTGGGGCTTGGCGCTGGGGCTGGCGTGTGCGGCGGTGAGTTTGACGCTGGCGTTTGAGTGGAAAATGAAGCGGATGATTCGGTTGGCCCCTGCTACATCACGCTTTGAGGTCGTTGGCGCGGATTAAGGACAAAAGATCGCAGCCTTCGGCAGCTCCTACAGGGATCGGTGTAGGAGCTGCCGCAGGCTGCGATCTTTTAAACGGCCTCCACAGAAACCTGTTGGCTTGAGCCAAACGTCAGGTATTCAACCAGTTCCGCCAACGGCAACGGCCGGCTGATCAGGTAACCCTGCACCTGATCGCAGCCAAACCCGCGCAGCAGTTCCAGTTGCTCCGGTGTCTCGACCCCTTCGGCGACCACTTCCAGATGCAGGTTGTGCGCAAGATTGATCATCGCGTGCACCAGTTTTCGGTTCTCTTCGCGCTGTTCCATGCCACCGACAAAGCTCTTGTCGATCTTCAACAAGGTGATCGGCAGGCTGTTGAGGTGCACGAACGACGAGAATCCAGTACCGAAGTCGTCCAGCGAGAAGCGCACACCGAGGCGCCCGAGCGCATCCATGGTCTGCTTGACCAGATCGCTGCGGCGCATCACCGCAGTTTCGGTCAGCTCAAACTCCAGCCATTGCGCTTCGACGCCACGCTCGGCGATCAAGCGGCTGAGCGTCGGCAACAATTGGCTGTCCTGAAACTGGCGGAACGACAGGTTGATCGCCATGTGCAGCGCCGGCAGTCCGCGTTCACGCAACGCTTGCATATCACGCAGCGCCCGGGAAATGACCCAATAGCCCAGCGGCACGATCAACCCGCTCTGCTCGGCCAGCGGCACGAATTCGCTCGGCGGCAGCAAACCGCGCTCGCCATGACGCCAGCGCACCAAGGCCTCAAGGCCGACAATCTGGCCATCCTCAAGATTCAAGCGTGGCTGGTAATGCAGCTCCAGCTCATCGCGACGCAACGCCCGGCGCAGTTCGCTTTCCAGATCAGCCATGCTCCGCGCGTTGCGGTTGATGCGTTCGTTGAAGATATGAAAGGTGCAGCCCTGCGTACTCTTGGCCTGCTGCATGGCGATGTGGGCGTGCCACATCAGCGGATCGGCGCCGCCCTGTGCGCGGGCATGGGCGATGCCAAGACTAGAGCCGATCAGCAGGCTTTCGCCATCGACCCAATACGGTTCGGCAAGCGCTTCAGTGATGCGTTCGGCCATCCACTCGGCGCGTTGTGGCGCCCGACGGGTGTCGATCAGCAGAGCGAATTCGTCGCTGCCCAATCGCGCCAGTTGATCACCGGCCTCCAGCTGACTTTTCAGCCGCGCGACCACTTGCAGGATCAAGCGATCGCCCGCCTGATGGCCCAGCGCATCGTTGGCGTGGCGGAAGTTGTCGAGATCAAGATGCCCAAGGGCCAGGCCGCGACCGTCGTTTTCGGCGAGGCGCGCGGCGAGCAAGGTCTGGAAACCCTGACGGTTGGCGATGCCGGTCAGCGGATCCTGTTCGGCCAAGCGTTGCAGGGTATTTTCAAGAACGCCGCGTTCGCGCACATGGCGCAGGCAGCGGCGCAGCATGCCAGCGTCGAGGGCGTCGAACACCAGCCAGTCACTGACGCCAACCGGCGCAGTGTCCGGTTCATGTTCCAGCAACAACACCGTCGGCAAGCTGCAACGGCCCGGTGCCGGTTGCAATGCCGGAAGGGTCAACAGCACCGCATTGCGGTTGTCTTCGAACAGACTGCTGACCGACTCCCAGCTCGGCGCGCTGATCAGCACCGCCGCGCTCCCCATCGGAGCCAGACACTCACGCAATAACGCTGTCCACGCTGGCTCTTCGGCCAGTAGCAGCAAACGCAAGGGTTCGACAGGCGTAGACAAGCTAGCTCCCTAGACTCTGCAATGATGTGGGCGGGGCATTATGCCGTTGCGATGTTCAATGACCAAATGACAACGGTTATCAAAACGTTATTTTGTGTCACGAATGAGAACATTAGCCGCAAAATCACCGTGCATCCTCCGCGAAAGTAACAAAACCGGCAAATTTGAATCGCGTGGTACGTCACAAGTCGGACAGAGCAGCACAAATCGCTGAGCCTGTTAAAATGCCGGCCCATTTCGTCAACGACTCCCGAATTTTCGTATGTCCCGACTCAATCCCCGGCAGCAAGAAGCCGTGAACTACGTCGGCGGCCCTCTATTGGTGCTCGCCGGTGCTGGCTCCGGCAAGACCAGCGTGATCACGCGCAAAATCGCGCACCTGGTCCAGAACTGCGGCATCCGCGCTCAGTACATCGTCGCCATGACCTTTACCAACAAGGCCGCGCGCGAGATGAAAGAGCGGGTCGGCACCCTGCTGCGCGCCGGCGAAGGGCGCGGCCTGACGGTCTGCACGTTCCACAACCTCGGTCTCAACATCATCCGCAAGGAACACGCGCGACTGGGCTACAAACCCGGTTTCTCGATCTTTGACGAGACCGATGTCAAGGCGCTGATGACCGACATCATGCAGAAGGAATACGCGGGCGAAGACGGCGTCGACGAGATCAAGAACATGATCGGCGCCTGGAAAAACGACCTGATCCTCCCGCCCCAGGCGCTGGAGAACGCGCGCAATCCCAAGGAGCAGACTGCCGCCATCGTCTACACCCACTATCAGCGCACGCTGAAGGCGTTCAACGCGGTGGACTTCGACGACCTGATCCTGCTGCCGGTCAAACTCTTCGAGGAACATGCCGACATTCTCGAAAAGTGGCAGAACAAGGTGCGTTACCTGCTCGTCGACGAATATCAGGACACCAACGCCAGCCAATACCTGCTGGTAAAAATGCTCATCGGCACGCGCAACCAGTTCACCGTGGTAGGCGACGACGACCAGTCGATCTACGCCTGGCGCGGCGCGCGGCCGGAAAACCTGATGCTGCTCAAGGACGACTATCCATCGCTGAAAGTGGTGATGCTCGAGCAGAACTACCGTTCGACCAGCCGCATCCTGCGCTGCGCCAACGTGCTGATCTCGAACAACCCGCACGAATTCGAAAAGCAGCTGTGGAGTGAGATGGGCCACGGCGACGAGATCCGCGTGATCCGCTGCCGTAACGAGGATGCCGAAGCCGAGCGCGTGGCCATGGAAATCCTCAGCCTGCACTTGCGCACCGACCGCCCGTACAGCGATTTCGCGATCCTTTATCGGGGTAACTATCAGGCCAAGCTGATCGAACTGAAGTTGCAGCACCACCAGGTGCCGTACCGTCTGAGCGGCGGCAACAGCTTCTTCGGCCGCCAGGAAGTGAAAGACCTGATGGCCTACTTCCGCCTGATCGTCAACCCGGATGACGACAATGCCTTCCTGCGGGTGATCAACGTGCCGCGCCGTGAAATCGGCTCGACCACCCTGGAAAAACTCGGTAACTACGCCACCGAACGCAAAATCTCGATGTACGCCGCCACCGACGAAATCGGTCTTGGCGAACATCTCGACAGCCGCTTCACTGATCGTCTGTCGCGCTTCAAGCGCTTCATGGACAAGGTCCGCGAGCAGTGCGCCGGCGAAGATCCGATTTCGGCGCTGCGCAGCATGGTCATGGACATCGACTACGAAAACTGGCTGCGCACCAACAGCTCCAGTGACAAGGCGGCCGATTACCGGATGAGCAACGTCTGGTTCCTGATCGAGGCGTTGAAAAACACCCTCGAAAAGGACGAAGAAGGCGAAATGACCGTCGAGGACGCCATCGGCAAACTGGTCCTGCGCGACATGCTCGAGCGTCAGCAGGAAGAAGAGGACGGCGCCGAAGGTGTGCAGATGATGACCCTGCACGCCTCCAAGGGGCTGGAATTCCCTTACGTGTTCATCATGGGCATGGAAGAGGAAATCCTCCCGCACCGCTCCAGCATCGAAGCCGACACCATCGAAGAAGAACGCCGCCTGGCCTACGTGGGCATCACCCGCGCGCGCCAGACCCTGGCCTTCACCTTCGCCGCCAAGCGCAAGCAGTACGGCGAAATCATCGACTGCGCGCCGAGCCGCTTCCTCGATGAGCTGCCGCCGGACGATCTGGCCTGGGAAGGCAACGACGACACACCGACCGAAGTCAAAGTCGTGCGCGGCAACAGCGCATTGGCTGATATACGCGCGATGTTAAAGCGCTAGAATTGACCACTTTTTTTAATAGACCTTCGGCGCACAAAGCGCCAAATGAGGACAGCTTCATGGAAGCATTGCAGCAGAAAATCCGCGAACAAGGCATTGTGCTTTCCGACCAGGTCCTGAAGGTCGACGCCTTCCTGAACCACCAGATCGACCCGGCCCTGATGAAGCTGATCGGCGACGAATTCGCCGCGCTGTTCAAGGATTCGGGCATCACCAAGATCGTCACCATCGAAGCCTCGGGCATCGCCCCGGCGATCATGACCGGTCTGAACCTCGGCGTGCCGGTGATCTTCGCCCGCAAGCAACAGTCCCTGACCCTGACGGAAAACCTGCTGTCGGCGACCGTTTACTCGTTCACCAAAAAGACCGAAAGCACCGTGGCCATCTCCCCGCGACACCTGACCAGCAGCGACCGCGTGCTGATCATCGACGACTTCCTGGCCAACGGTAAGGCCTCGCAAGCGCTGATCTCGATCATCAAACAGGCCGGCGCGACCGTCGCCGGCCTGGGCATCGTCATCGAGAAGTCGTTCCAGGGCGGCCGCGCCGAGCTGGATTCGCAGGGCTACCGTGTTGAATCGCTGGCCCGGGTGAAATCGCTGACAGGTGGCGTGGTCACCTTCATCGAATAAAGCCACACCGCAATACCCCTGTGGGAGCGAGCCTGCTCGCGAATGCTTTGGGTCAGTCGACATCTTGGTTGACTGATACACCGCTTTCGCGAGCAAGCTCGCTCCCACAGTGGGTTTTGCGGTGCGCAGTTATTGCGCGGTGGCTTTGAGGCCGGTGAGGAGCAGGCGTTGGAAGAGGTCTTCTTTCAGGCCTTCCGGATTTGTGAGATGCATGCGTTCAAGATGCTCGGGATACAGCGAAGCCTCCGGCGCATCGAGCGCAGCCTTGCCCAGTTCGAGGATTTCGGTGAGTTTGAATTTGCTTTTTAGCCAGTTCAGCGCACGCAATAGATCCCTTTCAATCGCGGTGAAATCACAGCCTAGCGGATACTCCGGAAACAGATTCGGATGGCGTGCTGCGATGCCCTGCAAACGCTGTGGTGTGTTGTCGGCGAAGCGTGGATCGAGACGGAAATCCTTTGGCAGCTTGCCGACTTTTTGCGCTTGCTCGATCAACCCCTGCTGGAAGCGCGAGTCGCTGATATTCAGCAACGATTCAACGACGACCGCGTCGGATTTGCCGCGCAGATCGGCAATGCCGTACTCGGTCACGACAATGTCGCGCAGGTGCCGTGGGATCGTGCAATGGCCGTATTCCCAGACGATGTTGGAACTGACGTCGCCACCGGATTCACGCCAGCTACGCAGGATCAGAATCGATCGGGCATCGTGCAGCGCATGCCCCTGCGCGACGAAGTTGTACTGCCCGCCGACACCGCTGAGCACTCGTCCGTCTTCCAGCTGATCCGCCACGCCGGCACCGAGCAAGGTCATGGTGAACACGGTGTTGATGAACCGCGCATCAAGGCGCTGCAAACGCTTGAGCTCTTCCTGCCCGTACAACTCGTTGATGTAGCTGATGCGGGTCATGTTGAATTCGAGGCGTTTGCTCTGCGGTAAGTCGCGCAAACGCTCGTAAAAACTGCGCGGGCCAAGGAAGAAACCGCCATGCACCGAGATGCCGTCAGTCTGCGCGGCCTCATCGAGGGTGCCGGCATTGGCCTGTTCCTGCGTCAGCACATCCGGGTAGACCTTGCGCCGGATGATCCCGGCATCCGCCAGCACCAGCAGGCCGTTGACGAACATTTCGCTGCAACCGTACAGGCCTTTGGCGAACGGGCCGGTGCCGCCTTCGCGTTCGATCAGTTGCGCCCATTGGCTGAGGTTGATGTCATCGAGCAACGCCTTGTAACCGGCGTTATCCGCCTGACGTGCGAGCAGTGCGGCGGTCAGCGCATCGCCCATCGAGCCGATGCCGATCTGCAACGTACCGCCGTCGCGCACCAGGGTGCTGGCGTGCAAACCAATGAAATGATCCTGAAACCCCACCGGCATGTTCGGTGTGGAAAACAGTGTGCTGCTGTCTTTCTCGTCGATCAGCAGGTCGAAGGTGTCGATATCGACTTCGGCATCGCCGGGCATGTATGGCAGATCGGTGTGCACTTGGCCGACCAGCAAAATGGTCTCGCCGGCGTCGCGGCGCTTGGCGATCATCGGCAACAGGTCGAGGGTGATGTCCGGGTTGCAGCTCAGGCTCAGACGATCCGGGTGTTCGCTGCTACTGGCGAGCAATTGCGCTACCAGATTCAGCCCGGCGGCGTTGATGTCGCGCGCGGCGTGGCTGTAGTTGCTGCTGACGTAATCCTGTTGAGCCGGCGCGCTGTTGAGCAGACTGCCGGGCTGCATGAAAAACTGTTCGATACGGATGTTGGCGGGCAGGCTGTCGCGGTGCAGATCGGCGAGGAAATCGAATTCCGGGTAATCACCGAAGACGCGCTCGACGAAGGGTTCGATGAAGCGCTTTTGCAAACCGTCGCCCAGCGCCGGGCGGCCGAGGCACAGCGCGGTGTAGATCGTCAGTTGTCGCTCGGGCAAGCCTTTGATCCGCCGGTACAGCGCGTTGACGAAATGATTGGGTTTGCCCAGGCCCAGCGGCATGCCCATGTGGATATGCGCCGGCAAGCGTGCCAGCACATCGTCCACCGCCTGTTCGATCGAACACAACTGCACCATCTGAAGCCTCCTGCCCGTTCCGTGAATAGGGGTAGACCGAGCTTGCCTTGAGTTTGCTGCAATGAACAGCTTCAGAGTGAACGTGCGCTGTTCGTGAAATCCTTCTCCTACTCGAAATTGTTGCCCTCACCCTAGCCCTCTCCCAGAGGTAGAGGGGACTGATTGGGGGATATTGGGGAGGTATGCCGACGTGAAAATGATGTGCTGAATCCATAATCGCTAACGTCTTTCAGGTCGATGTAGAGCGCCAGACACCTCGGTCGGCCCCCTCTCCCTCCGGGAGAGGGCTGGGGTGAGGGGTTCTTGAATCGCGCCCACAAAAAAACCGTCCGAAGACGGTTTTTTTCATCAGATGCACGCCTTATTTCAGGCCGGACATCTTCTCGATCGCGCCTTTGAGCTCGGCATCCGAGCAATCGGCGCAGGTGCCTTTTGGCGGCATGGAGTTGATGCCGGTGATGGCTTTGGCGAGGATCCCGTCGAGGCCGCCCTGGTGATCGGCGCGTTCTTTCCAGGCTGCGGTGTCACCGATTTTCGGCGCGCCCAACAGGCCCGTACCGTGGCAAGCATTGCAATGCTTGGCAATCACCTCATCCGGGGTTTTCGCCCCGCCACCGCCGCCTGCGGAAGCGGCCACTTCCATCCCCTTGCATTCCTGCCCTTGCACACACACCTGGCCGACAGGCTCGAGGCGCTTGGCAATGTCGTCATTCGTCGCAGCTTGAGCGCTGACAGCCCAGAGGGCCAGTACGGTTGCTGGTGCGGCCAGCATTTTCATAATTAGGTTCACGCGTTCACCCTCAATGGTGGCTATTCACGCCTGCGGCCACGGTTCGCAGGCGGGCGGAAGTATAGCGGGTAGCCCGCCACACTGAAACAACCCCATAGTCGAAGGGGTTATACCGCACGGTAGAAAAACTCTCCGGATGCCTTTGCCATCATGGCTTGGCACCTCTTTGTTAAAAATTCGCGGGCGTGGCTGCGCTGATTAGTCGCGCAGGCAAGTCGAACGGATTACGAAAACGGTGCGGCTTGGTACTTTCAAAGTAGTAGCTGTCGCCGGCTTCGAGAATAAAAGTTTCCAGGCCCACCACCAGTTCCAGACGACCTTCCACCAGAATCCCGGTTTCCTCGCCTTCATGGGTGAGCATTTCTTCGCCGGTATCGGCGCCCGGCGGATAGATTTCATTGAGGAACGCGATGGCGCGGCTGGGGTGCGCGCGGCCGACCAGTTTCATGGTCACGGCGCCGTCGGAAATGTCGATCAGCTCGTTGGCCTTGTAGACGATCTGGGTCGGGATTTCCTGCAGGATTTCTTCGGAAAAGAACTCGACCATGGACATGGGGATGCCGCCCAGTACCTTCCTCAGCGAACTGATCGAAGGGCTGACGCTGTTCTTTTCGATCATCGAAATGGTGCTGTTGGTGACGCCCGCGCGTTTGGCGAGTTCACGCTGGGAAAGCCCTTTGAGCTTGCGGATCGATTGCAGTCGTTCACCGACGTCCAAGGCGGGAGCCTCCTGATGTTGTAAGAATATTGAGCGTTATCATGGCGACAGCGTTCAGTATTTACAACACTTGGCCCCCGCGGCGGCCTTAACCCTCGGAATAGAGCCTTGGCACTCGACGAAGGTTGCAGAAAATCTGGTACGGAATGGTGTCAGCCCACTGCGCCACTTCGCTGGCGAGGATGTTTTTGCCCCACAGTTCGACGGTCGAACCGAGGTCGGCTTCCGGCACGTCGGTGAGATCGATGCAGAGCATGTCCATCGACACGCGACCGAGAATGCGACTGCGCTTGCCAGCCACCAACACTGGCGTGCCCGTCGGCGCCTGACGCGGGTAGCCGTCGGCGTAACCCATGGCGACCACGCCGATGCGCATCGGTTTGTCAGTGATGAATTTGGCACCGTAGCCGATCGGCTCGCCAGCGGGCAGTTCACGGACGCAGATGACTTTCGACTCCAGGGTCATCACCGGTTGCAGACGATCAGCCACGGCGTTGGCTTCTTCGAACGGGGTTGCGCCGTAGAGCATGATGCCCGGGCGCACCCAGTCGCTGTGAATCTGTGGCCAACCGAGCACGGCCGGCGAGTTGCGCAGGCTGATTTCAGCGGCCAGGCCCTGACGCGCCGCTTCGAACACCGCTACCTGATCGGCGCTGCTCTGCTCGTGCAACTCATCGGCGCGGGCGAAGTGACTCATCAAGACGATTTTCGCCACTTTGCCGCTGGCCAGCAGACGCTGATAAGCCGCCAGATAATCCTTAGGATGCAGGCCAACGCGGTGCATGCCCGAATCGAGCTTCAGCCACACGGTGATCGGCTTGCTCAGGGCTGCTTGTTCGATCGCTTCGAGCTGCCACAGCGAGTGCACCACGGTCCAGAAATCATGTTCGACGATCAACGCAAGCTCATCGGCCTCGAAAATCCCTTCCAGCAACAACACCGGCGCACGAACGCCAGTAGCGCGCAGCTCCAGCGCCTCCTCGATGCAGGCGACGGCAAAACCGTCGGCCTCGGCTTCCAGCGCTTGGGCGCAACGCACTGCGCCATGGCCGTAGGCATCCGCCTTGATCACCGCTAGCGCCTTGGCGCCGGTGACTTCGCGGGCAATTCGGTAGTTGTGGCGCAGGGCTTCTAGGTCGATCAGGGCACGGGCAGGACGCATGGCGGCAGACTTCTAGGCGGTCATGGGAAGAAAAACCGGCGCCGACTGACGACGTGAACCGCCAACAGCGCCGGGAGAGGGATCTTTACAGCGGTTACGGCAGCGCGGCGACGATAGAGATTTCTACCAGAATGCTCGGCTTGGCCATTTTCGCTTCGACGGTGGCACGGGCCGGGGCAGCGCCTTTTGGCAGCCACTGGTCCCACACCGAGTTCATCCCGGCAAAGTGCGCTTCGATGTCGTTCAGGTAAATCGTCGCCGACAACAGGTGCTGTTTGTCGGTGCCGGCCAGATCAAGCAAGCGCTCGATATTGGCCAGTACGTCGCGAGTCTGCTGTTCAATCCCGGCGTCGAAGTCGTCGCCGACCTGCCCCGCCAGATACACGGTGCCGTTGTGGCTGACGATCTGACTCATGCGCTCATTGGTGAGCTGGCGCTGGATTGACATGTTTTGCGGACTCCTGAATTTTGTTGCCATAACGGGAAATATCGAGGCCTTCGGCGCTGATCTGTGGCTTTTTCTTCGCCATCAGGTCGGCCAGCAAACGACCGGAACCGCATGCCATGGTCCAACCGAGCGTGCCGTGGCCGGTGTTGAGGAACAGGTTCTTGAACGGCGTGGCGCCAACGATCGGCGTGCCGTCCGGGGTGGTCGGACGCAGGCCGGTCCAGAAACTCGCCTCGGCCAGATTGCCGCCCTGAGGATAAAGGTCGTTGACGATCATCTCCAGGGTTTCGCGGCGACGCGGGTTCAGCGACAGGTCAAAACCGGCGATCTCGGCCATGCCGCCAACGCGGATGCGGTTGTCGAAACGGGTGATTGCGACCTTGTAGGTCTCGTCGAGAATGGTCGACGTCGGGGCCATTGCCGGATTGGTGATCGGCACGGTCAACGAGTAACCCTTGAGCGGATACACCGGGGCCTTGATGCCGAGCGGCTTGAGCAGTTGCGGCGAGTAGCTGCCGAGCGCCAGCACGTAGCGGTCGGCGGTTTCCAGCTTGCCGTCGATCCACACGCCGTTGATGCGATCACCGGCGTAGTCGAGTTTCTGAATGTCTTGGCCGAAGCGGAATTCGACACCGAGTTTCACCGCCATTTCAGCGAGACGCGTGGTGAACATCTGGCAGTCGCCAGTCTGGTCGTTCGGCAGGCGCAGGGCACCGGCGAGTATGTCGGTGACGTTGGCCAGTGCCGGTTCGACGCGGGCAATACCGGCACGGTCGAGGACTTCAAACGGCACGCCGGATTCTTTCAGCACGGCGATGTCTTTGGCGGCGCCATCAAGCTGCGCCTGAGTGCGGAACAACTGAGTCGTACCGAGGCTGCGGCCTTCATAGGTAATGCCGGTTTCGGCGCGCAATTCGTCGAGGCAGTCGCGGCTGTACTCGGACAGGCGGACCATGCGCTCCTTGTTCACCGCGTAACGGTTGGCGGTGCAGTTGCGCAGCATCTGCGCCATCCACAGGTACTGATCGATGTCGGCGGTGGCCTTGATCGCGAGAGGGGCGTGGCGCTGCAGCAGCCACTTGATCGCCTTGAGCGGCACGCCCGGCGCAGCCCACGGCGAGGCGTAGCCCGGCGACACCTGGCCGGCGTTGGCGAAACTGGTCTCCATGGCCGCAGCAGGCTGCCGGTCGACCACCACCACTTCAAACCCGGCACGGGCCAGATAGTAAGCACTGGCGGTACCGATGACGCCGCTACCCAAGACCATTACACGCATTTTGTATCCCTCATCGCGGCAGGGCCGCGCACGTCTGTTGTTAGAGCAATGATGCGCGCAGTGTAAAAAAGAAATGCCAGTGCTTTTCACTATATAAGCGCCTATATTTGGCGACAATTCTCGGCAAAAACCCTTTTCACGGAGGCGCATCCCCTATGCGTACCAACACTCAGACCAAACGTGAGCTGGACAAGATCGACCGCAACATTTTGCGGATCCTGCAGGCGGACGGACGGATTTCCTTTACCGAACTCGGCGAAAAGGTCGGCCTCTCCACCACGCCGTGCACCGAGCGGGTTCGGCGTCTGGAGCGCGAAGGGATCATCATGGGCTACAACGCCCGGCTGAATCCGCAGCACTTGAAGGGTAGCTTGCTGGTGTTCGTCGAGATCAGCCTCGACTACAAATCCGGCGACACTTTCGAAGAGTTCCGCCGCGCGGTACTGAAATTGCCGCACGTGCTGGAATGCCATTTGGTGTCAGGGGATTTCGACTATCTGGTGAAGGCGCGGATTTCCGAGATGGCCTCGTACCGCAAGCTGCTGGGCGACATTCTGCTGAAGCTGCCGCATGTGCGGGAGTCGAAGAGTTATATCGTGATGGAAGAGGTGAAGGAGAGCCTGAGCCTTCCCATTCCAGACTGAGATGTGTGGTGCCTGAAAGCCCCATCGCTGGCAAGCCAACTCCCACAGTGATTGCGGGTGTTCACAAAATTTCCGCTCGACGCCGAACCTGTGGGAGCTGGCTTGCCAGCGATGGCGTCGACTCGGTTCCAAGTGAACGCTTCACACCAACACCTGCCGATTCGCCGCCATGTACTCGAAGATTTGCTTCTCGACCCGCGGATGAATCAGCTCCACCGGCCGCCGCTCATTCGGGCAAGGCAAAGTCTTGGTCGTACCAAACAACCGGCAAATCAACGGCCGCTCCTCATACACCGTGCAGCCATTGGGCCCCAGATGCACACAGTTCAGCTCCTCCATCGCCGCATCCTGCTCGGCGCGGGTCTTGCGCGGCAGGCGGGACATTTCTTCCGGCGAGGTGGTCACCGGCCCGCAGCAATCGTGGCAGCCGGGCACGCACTCGAACGAGGGGATCTGCTGGCGCAAGTTGCGGACTGTCTGGCTGTTGCAGCTCATCGAAACGGTAACCAAGGTGAAATAGGCGGCAATTGTGCCGCAAAAGCCTTGATCCAGACACTGCAGGCCGACCAGTGTTGCCCACGTTCGGGCGCGCGGCTTATGCTCCGTCAAATTTTCTCGACACCTTAGCCGTTGGATGACGCCCATGACTGCCCGCGCCCACACCCCCGCGAGCCAACCCCACGTTGCCTCTTATTACGCCGCCAGCAGCTTGCCGCAGCCGGATCATCCGCTGCTGCACGGTGAAGTGATTGCCGACGTCTGCGTGGTTGGCGGCGGCTTTTCCGGGTTGAACACGGCGCTGGAACTGGCCGAACGTGGCCTCAGCGTGGTGTTGCTGGAAGCACACAAGATCGGCTGGGGCGCCAGCGGTCGCAATGGTGGACAGCTTATTCGCGGGGTCGGGCATGGCCTCGATCAGTTCACCAACGTCATCGGCGCCGACGGTGTGCGCGAGATGAAACTGATGGGCCTGGAAGCAGTGGAAATCGTCCGCCAGCGCGTCGAGCGTTTTCAGATTGCCTGCGACCTCACCTGGGGCTACTGCGACCTCGCCAACAAACCCGCCGACCTTGAGGGCTTTGCCGAGGACGCCGAAGAATTGCGTGGCCTCGGTTATCGTTACGAAACCCGTTTGCTGCAAGCCCACGAAATGCACACGGTGGTCGGTTCCAAGCGCTATGTCGGTGGTTTGATCGACATGGGATCCGGGCATCTGCATCCGCTCAATCTGGCCCTCGGCGAAGCCACCGCGGCGCAGCAATTGGGCGTCAAACTGTTTGAACACTCGGTGGTGACGCATATCGATTACGGCCCCGAAGTCAAAGTCCACACGGCCCAAGGCTCAGTGCGGGCGAAGACGCTGGTCCTCGGCTGCAATGCCTATCTCAATGGCCTGAATCCACAACTCAGCGGCAAAGTCCTGCCCGCCGGCAGCTACATCATCGCCACCGAGCCGTTGAGCGAAGAGCAGGCGCACAACCTGTTGCCGCAGAACATGGCGGTCTGTGACCAGCGTGTCGCCCTGGATTACTACCGGCTCTCGGCGGATCGTCGTTTGCTTTTTGGTGGCGCCTGCCATTACTCGGGGCGTGATCCCAAAGACATCGCCGCGTACATGCAGCCGAAGATGCTCGAGGTTTTCCCGCAGTTGGCCGGGGCGAAAATCGACTTTCAGTGGGGCGGCATGATCGGCATCGGCGCCAACCGCTTGCCGCAGATCGGCCGGCTCGCGGATCAGCCGAATGTGTATTACGCCCAGGCGTATTCCGGACACGGGGTAAACGCCACGCACCTGGCAGGCAAGTTGCTGGCCGAGGCGATCAGCGGGCAGCACAGCGGTGGCTTTGATCTGTTTGCCAAGGTGCCGCACATCACTTTCCCGGGCGGCAAGCATTTGCGTTCGCCGCTGTTGGCGTTGGGAATGTTGTGGCATCGCCTTAAAGAGTTGGTTTGATTGATCGTTCCCACGCAGAGCGTGGGAACGATCGGTTGTCAGATCCGCCAGAACGGCTTCAATCCCTCCTCCAGCGCCTGTTCACGCGTCAGCCCGATATCCTTGAGCTGATCCGCCGTCAGCGCCAGCAACGCCCTGCGCGTGTGCAGACGATGCCACAGCAAGCTCCAGCGACTCAGGCCGGACGGCGGATTACGCAGAATCTCATTGCGCGCACTGTCCTTTTGCCCTGCCGCCAGTTCCTGACTGTGTAACGTCAGCCGCACATCGCTCAAGCCGTTCATTTTCAATGCTCCTGTTTACTTGGGTAGCCAGAGATTCCATGATGCGCGGGCGAGCTAAACCATTACAGATTCAAAGCGACTGTATTAACTCCATACAGATTTGCCGCTTTGAAGACTGAATTGTCGATTTTTGCCACATCTGTACTGGTTTATCGAATCACCCGCACCGAGGCAGTGCCATGACCCTTTATGTAAACCTCGCCGAATTGCTCGGCACGCGCATCGAAAACGGCTTCTATCGACCCGGCGATCGGTTGCCGTCTGTACGTGCCTTGAGCGTCGAACACGGGGTCAGCCTGAGCACGGTGCAACAGGCTTATCGCATGCTGGAAGACAGCGGTCTGGCCACGCCGAAACCCAAATCCGGCTACTTTGTGCCGGTCGGCCGTGAACTGCCGGAGCTGCCCGCCATCGGCCGTCCGGCGCAACGGCCAGTGGAGATTTCGCAATGGGATCAGGTGCTGGAGTTGATTCGCGCCGTGCCGCGCAAGGATGTCGTGCAACTGGGTCGCGGCATGCCCGACATCAGCTCGCCAACGATGAAGCCACTGCTGCGTGGGCTGGCGCGGATCAGCCGCCGTCAGGACATGCCCGGTCTGTATTACGACAACATCCACGGCACCCTCGAACTGCGTGAGCAGATCGCCCGACTGATGCTCGACTCCGGCTGCCAGTTGAGCGCCAGCGACCTGGTCGTCACCACCGGTTGCCATGAAGCGCTGTCCACCAGCATCCACGCGATCTGCGAGCCGGGCGACATTGTCGCGGTGGACTCGCCAAGCTTTCACGGCGCCATGCAGACCCTCAAAGGCCTGGGCATGAAAGCCCTGGAAATCCCCACCGATCCCCTCACCGGCATCAGCCTCGAAGCCCTGGAGCTGGCGCTGGAACAATGGCCGATCAAGGTCATCCAGCTCACCCCGAACTGTAACAACCCGCTCGGCTACATCATGCCGGAGTCGCGCAAACGCGCCCTGCTCAACCTCGCGCAGCGCTTCGACGTGGCGATCATCGAGGACGATGTGTATGGCGAACTGGCCTACACCTACCCGCGACCACGCACGATCAAATCTTTTGACGAAGACGGCCGCGTATTGCTGTGCAGCTCGTTTTCCAAAACCCTGGCGCCGGGGCTGCGGATTGGCTGGGTCGCCCCGGGCCGCTACTTGGAGCGCGTGCTGCACATGAAATACATCAGCACCGGTTCGACCGCGCCACAGCCGCAGATCGCCATCGCCGAATTTCTCAAGGCCGGGCATTTCGAACCGCATTTGCGGCGGATGCGCACGCAATACCAGCGCAGTCGCGACCTGATGATCGACTGGGTGACCCGCTATTTCCCGGCAGGTACGCGCGCCAGTCGGCCGCAAGGCAGCTTCATGTTGTGGGTCGAATTGCCGGAAGGTTTCGACACCTTGAAACTCAATCGTGAGTTGCACGACCAAGGCGTACAGATTGCCGTCGGCAGCATCTTTTCCGCCTCGGGCAAATACCGCAATTGCCTGCGGATGAACTACGCTGCCAAACCGACAGCGCAGATCGAAGAGGCGGTGCGCAAAGTCGGCGAGACGGCTGTCAGATTGCTGGCAGAAGCCGACTGACTTTTTTCCAGAGAACCGCGTCCATATGCCGACCCTTGCCGCCAACTGGAATGATCCTACGTGAGCTTCAAACAGCCCCTACTCGCTTTGCTGTTACTCGCCTCGTTCCTGAGCGGCTGCGCCAGTCTCGATGTTCCGCGTGAACCCAGTCAGGCGTTGCCGGCTTCCGATTCCAGCTTCGGTCGTTCGATTCAGGCACAAGCGGCGCCCTATCAAGGCCGCTCGGGTTTTCGCCTGCTGTCCAACAGCAGTGAGGCGTTCACCGCGCGCGCCGAACTGATCCGCAACGCCCAGACCAGCCTCGATCTGCAGTACTACATCGTCCACGACGGCATCAGTACGCGGATGCTTGTGGAGGAACTGCTCAAGGCCGCTGATCGCGGCGTGCGCGTGCGCATCCTGCTCGACGACACCACCAGCGATGGCCTCGACCAGATCATCGCGACACTCGCGGCGCATCCGCAGATCCAGATTCGCCTGTTCAACCCGCTGCATCTGGGCCGTAGCACCGGCGTCACCCGCGCGGCGGGGCGCTTGTTCAATCTGTCGCTGCAGCATCGGCGCATGCACAACAAGCTGTGGCTGGCGGATAACAGCGTGGCCATCGTTGGCGGGCGCAATCTCGGTGACGAGTATTTCGACGCCGAGCCGAACCTGAATTTCACCGACATCGACATGCTCAGTGTCGGGCCGGTCGCCGAGCAACTCGGGCACAGTTTCGACCAGTACTGGAACAGCGCGCTGAGCAAGCCGATCGATGAATTCCTCTCCAGCCAACCGACCGCCAAGGATCTGCAGAACACCCGCACCCGCCTGGAAGAATCGCTGGAAGACACCCGTAAACAGAATCACGCGCTCTATCAGCAGCTCATGACGTTCAAGACCGCGCCGCGCATGGACATCTGGCGCAAAGAACTGATCTGGGCATGGAATCAGGCGTTGTGGGATGCGCCGAGCAAGGTCTTGGCCAAGGGTGAGCCGGATCCGCAATTGCTGCTGACCACGCAACTGGCACCCGAGCTCAGAGGCGTGAGCAAAGAGCTGATCATGATTTCGGCGTACTTCGTGCCCGGCCAACCAGGGCTGGTGTACTTGACGGGTCGCGCCGATGCAGGGGTTGCAGTGAGCCTGCTGACCAACGCGCTGGAAGCCACCGACGTGCCGGCGGTGCACGGCGGTTATGCGCCGTATCGCAAAGCACTGCTGGAGCACGGCGTGAAGTTGTATGAGCTACGGCGCCAGCCTGGGGATAACTACGGCAGTGGCCCGCATGTGTTTTACAGCAAGTCGTTTCGTGGCTCGGATTCAAGCCTGCACAGCAAGGCGATGATTTTCGACCGGCAGAAATCGTTTATCGGCTCGTTCAACTTCGACCCGCGCTCGGTACTGTGGAACACCGAAGTCGGGGTGTTGGTTGACAGCCCGGAGTTGGCCGAGCATGTGCGTGAATTGGCCTTGCAAGGTATGGCGCCCGCGTTGAGTTACCAGGCGAAACTGGAGAACGGACAGATTGTCTGGGTGACCGAGGATAACGGCCAGATGCATACGCTGAGCAAAGAACCAGGGAGTTGGTGGCGACGCTTCAATGCGTGGTTCAGCACCACCGTTGGCCTTGAGCGGATGCTGTAAACAGCAAAAGATCGCAGCCTTCGGCAGCTCCTACTGGAGGAATGCATTTCAACTGTAGGAGCTGCCGAAGGCTGCGATCTTTTGACCTACGCAGGCTCGGTCACTGGGCCAAACGCACCCTGACGCAAAAGAAGCACAACCAACCCAAACGCGCCGATCGCCATCAACAACGGCAACGCATGCCCGTTGATCCACTGACTGCCTGCCCCCGCCGCAAGCGGCCCGATCAGACAACCTACACCCCACAACTGCGCAATGTGAGCGTTCGCCCGCACCAGCGCATCGTCTCGATAACGCTCGCCAATCAGGATCAGTGACAGCGTAAACAGTCCGCCGGCACTCGCCCCGAACAACACCCAAAGCGGCCAGATCAGCAGCGTGTCGAGCAACATTGGAATCGCCAGACTCGACAGCATCAACACCACGGCGCAACCGGCGAATAACGTGCGCCGCGACAGGTAATCGGCCAACGCGCCAATCGGCAATTGCAGCAGCGCATCGCCCACCACCACCGTGCTGACCATCGCCAGTGCAATCTCGGCAGTAAAACCCTGCTGCAGGCAATACACCGGCAGCAGCGTCAGGATCATCGCCTCGAACGCGGCGAACAATGAAACCGCCCAGGCAATCGCCGGCAGCTCACGAGCGAATCCCCACAAGTCGCGAAACGTTACGCTGCTCGCTTGGCTGCTTGGTGCACCGCTGCGGCCCAACAGCAACAATGGCGAAACCAGCAGCAGGCCGACGCCGACCCAGAAACCGTAATCATGCTCGGTGCCCAGCGCGCCCAAGAGTAACGGGCCGCAGAGCTGGCTCAACGCATAACTGCTGCCATACAGCGCCACCAATCGGCCACGCCAGTTTTCGACCACCAGTTGATTGATCCAGCTCTCGCCGAGGATGAACACGATGGTCAGGATCACGCCGATCATCAGGCGCAATACCAGCCAGATCGGGTAGCTCGGCAACAGCGCCAGCAGGCCGATGGACAGCGCTCCAGCCCACAGGCACAGGCGCATCAGGTTGGCCGTGCCGAAGCGTGCCGCCAGATGACTGGAAATTTTCGCGCCCAACAACACGCCAATCGCCGGCATCGCCGCCATCACACCGATGGCGAAAGAGCCGTAACCCCAACCCTCCAGGCGCAACGACACCAACGGCATGCTGACCCCCAGGGCCAGGCCGACACTCAAGACAGACGCCAACACGGCGAAATACGTCGCCCACCGCATGTTCCACGCTCCTGTGGATTATTTTTATGTGCACCACAAAACCAATGTGGGAGCGAGCTTGCTCGCGAATACGGTTTCACATTCAGCAGGTCTGCTGACTGATACTCCGCTTTCGCGAGCAGGCTCGCTCCCACAGGGAATCTCTGTCTGGTTCGGGAGCCTGGTTGAATCAGGCTCCCTTCAGCGGCTTACAGTTTGATCCACGTCGCCTTCAGCTCGGTGTACTTGTCGAACGCGTGCAGCGACTTGTCGCGACCGTTGCCCGACTGCTTGAAGCCGCCAAACGGCGCGGTCATGTCGCCGCCATCGTACTGGTTGACCCACACGCTGCCGGCACGCAGAGCCTTGGCGGTCAGGTGTGCCTTGGAGATGTCCTGGGTCCAGACCGCAGCGGCCAAACCGTAAGGCGTGTCGTTGGCGATCTGGATAGCTTCCTCGGCAGTATCGAAGGCGATAACCGACAGTACCGGCCCGAAGATCTCTTCCTGAGCGATCTTCATCGCGTTGCTCACGCCGTCGAAAATCGTTGGCTCGACGTAGGTGCCACCGGTTTCCTGCAGGATGCGCTTGCCGCCGGCGACCAATTTGGCGCCATCGGTGTGACCGGATTCGATGTACGACAGCACGGTATTCATCTGCTGCGTATCCACCAGTGCACCGACATTGGTCGCCGGGTCCAGCGGATTGCCCGGTTTCCAGGCTTTCAGCGCCTCAATCACCATCGGCAGGAAGGTGTCCTTGATCGAACGCTCGACCAGCAGACGTGAGCCGGCGGTGCAGACTTCGCCCTGGTTGAAGGCGATGGCGCTGGCGGCGGATTCGGCGGCGGCTTGCAGATCCGGCGCATCGGCAAAGACGATGTTCGGACTCTTGCCACCGGCTTCCAGCCAGACGCGTTTCATGTTCGATTCGCCGGAGTAGATCATCAGTTGCTTGGCGATCTTGGTCGAACCGGTAAACACCAGCGTATCGACGTCGTTGTGCAGGGCCAGCGCCTTGCCGACGGTGTGACCGTAGCCCGGCAGCACGTTGAGCACGCCTTTCGGAATACCGGCTTCAACAGCCAGCGCAGCGATGCGGATGGCGGTCAACGGGGATTTTTCCGACGGCTTGAGGATCACCGAGTTACCGGTCGACAATGCCGGCCCGAGTTTCCAGCAGGCCATCATTAATGGGAAGTTCCACGGCACGATGGCGCCGACCACGCCCACTGGCTCGCGGGTCACCAGACCCAGTTGATCGTGCGGCGTCGCGGCGACTTCGTCGTAAATCTTGTCGATCGCTTCACCGCTCCAGCTCAGCGCTTGCGCCGCGCCCGGAACGTCGATGTACAGCGAATCGCTGATCGGCTTGCCCATGTCGAGAGTTTCGAGCAGGGCCAGTTCTTCGGCGTGCTGCTTCAGCAGGCCGGCAAAACGGATCATGGTGGCTTTGCGTTTGGTCGGCGCCAGGCGCGACCAGACGCCGGAATTGAAGGTAGCGCGGGCATTTTCCACGGCGCGCTGAGCGTCGGCGGCATCACAGCTGGCAATCTTGCCGAGCAGACGGCCATCGACCGGGCTGATGCACTCGAAGGTCTCGCCGGAGACGGCGTCGGTGTATTCGCCATTGAGGTAGGCGCGGCCTTCGATCTTCAGATCGCGGGCGCGTTGTTCCCAGTCGGCACGAGTCAGGGTGGTCATTTAAGTGTCCTCCTCTTGTTGAATACGAGCGCCGTACGATCTTCGCCAGCGTCCTCAAAAATTCTGCCCGGCCAGCCTGCATTTCGGCCCATGGCATCCGCCACCCTAAACCAGCGGCCGGGGTTGTTTCAATATATTTGACATAAGCGCGCTATACGGCCTTGCGGTGTTCATTTTAATAAACATAGACTTTCGCCCATTCCAACCATCGCGCCGTCATTACGGGAGAAAACAACAATGAACATCCAGAACGTCGTCGACATCAGCCTGACCAGCAGCGAAGCCGAACGCTATCGCCCGGACCCGGCCAAAGTGCTGAAGGGTGATCCTGAACAAGCGGTGTTTCATCAATACGACAGTCCTTGTGGGCAAATGGGCGTCGGCGTGTGGGAAGGTGCGGTGGGCCAATGGACAGTGAACTACACCGAGCATGAGTACTGCGAGATTTTGCAGGGGGTTTCGGTGCTGCGAGATGGCGATGGCAATGCCAAGACGTTGCGTGTGGGCGACCGCTTTGTGATTCCGGCAGGGTTTCGTGGCACCTGGGAAGTGCTTGAGGCTTGCCGCAAGATCTATGTGATTTTCGAACAGAAGGCTTGAGGATTTTCGCAGACAACGCAGAAGCCCGAGGCAACAAAAAAGGCCCGTATCGTGAGATACGGGCCTTTTTTGTAAGTCGGGAAAAATCAATTACTTGATTTTGCCTTCCTTGTAGATCACGTGCTTGCGAACAACCGGATCATATTTCTTGATCTCGATTTTGTCCGGGGTAGTACGCTTGTTCTTGTCGGTAGTGTAGAAGTGACCAGTACCGGCGCTCGAGATCAAACGAATCAATTCACGCATGATTAGCTCCCTTAAATCTTGCCATCGCGGCGAAGTTCGGCGAGCACGACAGTGATGCCACGCTTGTCGATGATACGCATGCCTTTGGCAGATACGCGCAGACGCACAAAACGTTTCTCTTCTTCAACCCAGAAGCGGTGATGCTGCAGGTTCGGCAGGAAACGACGACGGGTTTTGTTGTTTGCGTGGGAAATGTTATTCCCAGTCACTGTCACCGGACCCTTACCGGTAACTTGACATACTCTCGACATGCCTCAGCCCTCTAAAACCACATGCCCAACCCGGCATGGGTTGGCCGCTTAATCTCTCAGTCATTTGGCGCCAGGCGCCGCGTTTCTTTAGAGGTCTTACCGGCTACACCTACAGTGAAGGAACCGGGCCCCTAGAAAAGAGCGCTGCTTTATACCAGAAAGACCGGGGTGCAACAACATTCGGTGTGCAATCAATCCACAAAAAGGCGCTTTTTCAGCCTGCGAACGCCTTGGATAAAGGCTGGCATCGATTTTTACCACTCGTCGCAGAAAACCACCTTTGCGGGCGATTAAGACTTTTGGCTGCGTCACACCGTCTGAAAAACCGCCATTACTGTGCCCCGAAAATGCAAAAAGGGGATAGTCATTTGTAATCCAGACCTCTAGGGTAGGCCTTTTCCAGACTGCACTCGCAGATGGGCCTTCGATCTGTAAAAGGAAACCGACCATGCGCCTCGCTGCCCTATCCCTGTTGCTCGCCCCGCTCTTGCTGAGCCCCCTGGCCCAGGCCGCCGCGCTGAGCGTCTGCACCGAGGCCAGCCCTGAAGGGTTCGATGTGGTGCAATACAACTCGCTGACCACCACCAACGCTTCGGCCGACGTGCTGATGAACCGCCTGGTGGATTTTGATACCGCCAGCGGCAAAGTCGTGCCGAGCCTGGCCGACAGCTGGGAAGTCAGCACCGACGGTCTGACTTACGTGTTCAAGCTGCATCCGCAGGTGAAGTTTCACACGACCGACTACTTCAAGCCGAGCCGTGAGCTGACCGCCGAAGACGTCAAGTTCAGCTTCGACCGCATGCTCGACCCGGCCAACTCGTGGCACAAAGTCGCCCAAAGTGGCTTCCCGCATGCGCAGTCGATGCAGTTGCCGGCACTGATCAAGAAGATCGACGCACTTGATCCGCTCACCGTGCGCTTCACTCTTGATCATCCGGATTCGACGTTCCTGGCGACTCTGAGCATGGGCTTCGCTTCGATCTACTCCGCCGAATACGCCGACAAGCTGATGAAGGCCGGCGCGACCGACAAGCTCAACAGCCAGCCGATTGGTACCGGCCCGTTTGTCTTCAACCGTTTCCAGAAAGACGCGGCGATCCGCTATAAGGCCAACCCGGACTACTTTGGTGGCAAACCTGCGGTCGATCCGTTGATCTTCGCCATCACCCCGGACGCCAACGTGCGCCTGCAGAAACTGCGGCGCAACGAATGCCAGATCGCCCTGTCGCCGAAACCACTCGACGTACAGGCCGCGCTGAAAGAGCCGACACTGAAAGTCGAAAAGACTGACGCGTTCATGACCGCATTCGTCGGCATCAACAGTCAGCATCCGCCACTGGACAAGCCGGAAGTGCGTCAGGCAATCAACCTCGCCTTCGACAAGGCCAACTACATCAAGGCTGTGTTTGAAGACACCGCAGAGGCGGCCAATGGCCCTTATCCGCCGAACACCTGGAGTTACGCGAAGAGTCTGCCGGGTTACCCGCACGATGTCGCCAAAGCCAGGGCGCTGATGGCCAAGGCCGGTTTAAAGGACGGCTTCCAGACCACGATCTGGACGCGCCCGTCAGGCAGCCTGCTGAACCCGAATCCAAGCCTCGGTGCGCAAATGCTGCAATCGGATCTGGCGGAAATCGGCATTCAGGCAGAAATCCGCGTGATCGAATGGGGCGAATTGATTCGTCGCGCCAAAGCTGGCGAGCATGACCTGCTGTTCATGGGCTGGGCCGGTGACAATGGCGACCCGGACAATTTCCTTACGCCGCAGTTTTCCTGCGCCGCGGTCAAGTCCGGCACCAACTTCGCGCGGTACTGCAATGCCGATCTGGACAAGCTGATCAGCGCCGGCAAGACCACCAGCGAACAAGGCGTGCGCACCAAGCTGTACGAACAGGCGCAGACACAGATTCAGCAGCAAGCGTTGTGGCTGCCGCTGGCGCACCCGACTGCCTATGCACTGACGCGTAAAGACGTGCAGGGTTATTCGGTAAGCCCGTTCGGCCGCCAGGACTACTCCAAGGTCAACCTCAAATAACCTGCCCCTGTAGGAGCTGCCGCAGGCTGCGATCTTTTGATTTTGTTTTTTAAGATCAAAAGATCGCAGCCTGCGGCAGCTCCTACAGGGATTAGGTCGGAGAAAATTACATCCAGCCACACTCCGCCATCGACAACGGCTCACCATCGCCGATGATGAAGTGATCGAGCACCCGAACATCAATCAGCTCCAGCGCCTTTTGCAAGCGTTTGGTCAGCAGCCGATCTGCCTGGCTGGGATCGGTGCTACCCGACGGGTGGTTGTGGCACAGGATCACCGCCGCTGCGTTGTTGGCCAACGATCGCTTCACCACCTCACGGGGATGCACACTGGTGTTGTCGATCGAACCGCGAAACAGCGCCTCGAAATTCAGTACCTGATGCTTTGAATCGAGGAACAGACAGCCGAACACCTCATGGGGCTCATGTCGAAGCATCGCCTTGAGGTAATCGCGCACGACCTGCGGATTCTCCAGCGCCGGCTTCTTGCGCATGCGTTCGGCCAGATGCCGCCGCGCCATTTCCAGCACCGCCTGCAGTTGGGCATATTTTGCCGGACCGAGGCCCAATTGTTCGCTGAACGCCGTCAGATCAGCTTCGAGCAAAACCCGCAGGCTGCCGAACTGGTTCAACAGATGTCGCGCCAGATCCACCGCGCTTTTTCCGGAGACCCCGGTGCGTAGAAAAATCGCCAGCAATTCGGCATCGGAAAGGCTTCCCGAGCCCTGTTCCAGTAGCTTCTCCCGCGGGCGTTCCGCCGCAGGCCAATCACGAATACTCATAGCACTTCCCTGTCTGTGGGCGCCGCTGTTCCGTAGCGGTCGCTGTGATATCTTAGCCCATCTTTTTTGCGGGCGAACTCACTCTGGGGAGGGGGGGTCGCCACGTATGTCACCCACGAAATGAAAGGCAGACCTATGCAGCGGCTGTATCGGAAACGCATCGTTCTGGGCGTCGGCGGGGGCATCGCGGCCTACAAGAGCGCCGATCTGGTTCGTCGCCTGATCGATCAGGGCGCTGAAGTGCGCGTGGTCATGACCCATGGCGGCGCCGAATTCATCACCCCGCTGACCATGCAGGCCTTGTCCGGCCACCCGGTGCACCTCGATTTGCTCGACCCGGCCGCCGAAGCCGCGATGGGCCACATCGAGCTGGCCAAGTGGGCCGATCTGGTGCTGATTGCCCCCGCCACCGCCGACCTGCTCGCACGTCTGGCGCAAGGCATTGCCAATGATTTGCTGACCACCCTGGTGCTGGCCACCGACGCCGTCGTGGCTGTCGCTCCGGCAATGAATCAGGCGATGTGGCGCGACCCGGCGACCCAGGCCAACCTGCAACTTCTGGAAAGCCGTGGCCTGAAAACCTTCGGCCCGGCCTCGGGCAGTCAGGCCTGCGGCGATGTCGGCATGGGCCGCATGATGGAAGCCACCGATCTGGCGCAATGCGCAGCGGACTGCTTCCAGCGTCAGGCACTGACCGGCAAGCACGTGGTCATTACCGCCGGCCCGACCCAGGAAAATATTGACCCGGTGCGCTACATCACCAACCACAGCTCCGGAAAAATGGGCTTTGCCCTCGCTGAAGCGGCCGTGGAAGCCGGCGCCCGTGTGACGCTGATCAGCGGGCCGGTACACCTGCCGACCCCGGATCGTGTCACGCGTATCGACGTGGTCAGCGCCCGCGACATGCTCGCGGCTTGCGAATCAGCGATCCCGTGCGACGTGTTCATCGCTTCGGCGGCGGTCGCGGATTACCGCCCGGAAGTCGTTGCCCCGCAGAAATTGAAGAAGGATCCTACGAGCGGCGACGGCTTCGTCCTGCAAATGGTGCGCAATCCAGACATTCTGGCCACCATCGCGACCCGTCCCGACCGTCCGTTCAGTGTCGGCTTTGCCGCCGAGACCGAACACCTGCTCGACTACGCTGCACGCAAGCTGAAGGACAAGAATCTCGATTTGATCGTCGCCAACGACGTTGCCAACCCGAGCATCGGTTTCAACAGCGAAGAAAACGCCTGCAGCGTGATTGACCGTGCGCTGCACGCCACGGTTTTCGCCCAGACCAGCAAGAGCAAGATCGCTCGCCAACTGGTCACTTTTATCGCCGAACGTCTGAACCAGGTTTAATTTACATGCACGCTTTGCAAGCCAAGATCCTCGACCCACGCATCGGCACCGAATTCCCGCTGCCGCAATACGCCACGCCAGGCTCCGCCGGCCTCGACCTGCGCGCCATGCTGGAACAGGACATCGTGATCAAACCGGGTGAAACCGTACTGATTCCGACCGGTCTGTCGGTTTACATCGGCGACCCGAACCTCGCCGCGCTGATCCTGCCGCGCTCGGGCATGGGCCATAAGCACGGCATCGTGCTGGGCAACCTCGTCGGCCTGATCGACTCCGACTACCAGGGCCCGCTGATGGTGTCGTGCTGGAACCGCGGCCAGAGCGATTTCACCATGACCGTCGGCGAACGTCTGGCGCAACTGGTGCTGGTACCGGTGGTGCAGGCGCATTTCGAAATGGTCGAAGAGTTCGTCGAAACCGAACGCGGCACCGGCGGGTTTGGCCATACCGGCACCAAATAACCCATGCAGGAGCTGCCGCAGGCTGCGATCTTTTGATCTTGATTCTTCAAAAACAAAATCAAAAGATCGCAGCCTTCTGCAGCTCCTACAGGGGAAAATTTCAGGCAGATCAGCTGATAGGTTTAACACCGTAAATCAAGGTTTTGCCGGCCGAAAGCCACGCCAGCCGAGGCGTCATGGCCCTTTCACACCACGAACTCTCTGTGGAAATCGCCGTCATACCCTTCAGTTTGAGCCTGCCGTCGAACGATTCGTCGGTCTGTCCCGCCACTTTCGAGATGGAGCATTTCCGTAGATGAGCACCCCAGCCAAGATCGCCCCGAAGCTGCCCGACAGCATTTTCCGCGCCTATGACATTCGCGGCACCGTGCCGGAATTCCTCAATGCCGAAACCGCTTACTGGATTGGCCGCGCCATCGGTTCGCAGAGCCTGGCGCAAGGCGAGCCGAATGTGTCCGTCGGTCGCGACGGCCGCTTGTCCGGCCCGGAGCTGGTTGCCGAGCTGATCCGCGGTATCGCCGAAAGCGGCTGCCACGTCAGCGACGTTGGCCTGGTGCCGACGCCGGCGCTGTACTACGCCGCCAACGTGCTGGCCGGTAAATCCGGGGTGATGCTCACCGGTAGCCACAACCCGTCGAACTACAACGGTTTCAAGATCGTCATCGCCGGCGACACCCTCGCCAACGAACAGATCCAGGCCCTGCATGAACGCCTCAAGACCAACAATTTGAGCAGCGGCACGGGCAGCGTCACTCAGGTCGAAATCCTCGACCGCTACAACACCGAAATTGTCCAGGACATCAAACTGGCCCGGCGCATGAAGGTCGTGGTCGACTGCGGCAATGGCGCGGCCGGCGTGATCGCCCCGCAACTGATCGAAGCGCTGAACTGCGAAGTGATCCCGCTGTTCTGCGAGGTCGATGGCAACTTCCCCAACCATCACCCGGATCCGGGCAAGCCTGAGAACCTTGTCGACCTGATCGCCAAGGTCAAGGAAACCAACGCCGATATCGGCCTGGCCTTCGACGGCGACGGCGACCGCGTCGGCGTGGTGACCAACACCGGCGGCATCGTCTACCCGGATCGCCTGCTGATGCTGTTCGCCCGTGACGTGGTCGCGCGCAACCCGGACGCGGAAATCATCTTCGACGTCAAATGCACCCGTCGTCTGGTGCCGTTGATCAAGGAATACGGCGGTCGCCCGCTAATGTGGAAGACCGGCCATTCGTTGATCAAAAAGAAAATGAAACAATCCGGTGCGCTATTGGCCGGTGAAATGAGCGGGCACATTTTCTTCAAGGAGCGCTGGTTCGGTTTCGACGACGGCATCTACAGCGCCGCACGGCTGCTGGAGATCCTCAGCAAGGAAAAATCCACTGCGGAAGAGCTGTTTGCGACCTTCCCGAACGATATTTCTACGCCGGAAATCAATATCCATGTGACCGAAGAGAGCAAATTCAGCATCATTGATGCTCTGCACGACGCACAGTGGGGCGCAGGCGCTGACCTGACCACCATCGACGGCGTGCGAGTTGATTACGCCAAAGGCTGGGGCCTGGTGCGCGCATCCAACACCACACCGGTGCTGGTGCTGCGTTTCGAGGCCGATGACGAGGCTGAATTACAGCGCATCAAGGACGTGTTCCACGCCCAATTGAAACGCGTTGCACCTGATCTCCAACTACCGTTCTGATCCACCCGGAGCCCTGAATGACCCTCGAACGCGAAGCCGCCGCCCATACCGCCCAGGTCCTGTCCGAAGCGTTGCCTTACATCCGACGCTATGTCGGCAAGACTCTGGTGATCAAATACGGCGGCAACGCGATGGAAAGCGAGGAGCTGAAAACCGGCTTTGCCCGCGACATCGTCTTGATGAAAGCCGTGGGCATCAACCCGGTAGTCGTGCACGGTGGCGGCCCGCAGATCGGTGATCTGCTCAAGCGCCTGTCGATCGAGAGCCACTTCGTCGACGGCATGCGCGTCACCGACGCGGCGACCATGGACGTGGTCGAAATGGTCTTGGGCGGTCAGGTCAACAAAAGCATCGTCAACCTGATCAACCGTCACGGCGGCAGCGCCATTGGCCTGACCGGTAAAGACGCCGGGCTGATCCGTGCGAAGAAGCTCACCGTGACCCGCCAGACGCCGGAGATGACTCAACCGGAAATCATCGACATCGGTCAGGTCGGCGAAGTGGTCGGGATCAATACCGAACTGCTGAACCTGCTGGTCAAAGGCAACTTCATCCCGGTAATTGCGCCGATCGGCGTCGGTGAAAATGGCGAGTCGTACAACATCAACGCTGACCTGGTCGCCGGTAAAGTCGCCGAAGCGCTGAAAGCCGAGAAGCTGATGCTGCTGACCAACATCGCCGGTTTGATGGACAAGTCGGGCACCGTATTGACCGGCCTGAGCACCCAACAGGTCGACGATCTGATTGCCGATGGCACCATCTACGGCGGCATGCTGCCAAAGATCCGTTGCGCGCTGGAAGCAGTTCAGGGCGGCGTTGGCAGCTCGTTGATCATCGACGGCCGTGTACCGAATGCGATCCTGCTGGAAATCTTCACCGACACCGGTGTGGGCACGCTGATCAGCAACCGCAAGCGTCCTTAAGCCGTAGCGCAAATAAAAAGACCCCGCTCAGCCTGACTGAGCGGGGTCTTTTTTTGCCTGCAACCTCAGAGTTCTGAACCTCTCCTGTGTAGGAGCTGCCGAAGGCTGCGATCTTTTGATCTTGCTCGCAAATGCCAAAATCAAAAGATCGCAGCCTTCGGCAGCTCCTACAGAGAAGTTGTGTCAGACGCCGAACTGCGCGCGATAGGCTTCCACGGCTGGCAAGTGTTGCTTGAGCTGTGGATCGTCAGCGAGGAATTCCAGCACCTGGTTCAGCGAAACAATGCTGATCACCGGGATACCGAAATCGCGCTCGACTTCCTGAATGGCCGACAACTCGCCGTTGCCACGCTCCTGACGGTTCAACGCAATCAGCACGCCCGCAGCCTTGGCACCGTCCTGGGAAGCGATGATCTGCATCACTTCGCGGATTGCCGTACCGGCCGTGATCACGTCATCAATGATCAGCACATCGCCAGTCAGCGGCGCGCCTACCAGGCTACCGCCTTCGCCGTGGGCCTTGGCTTCCTTGCGGTTAAAGCACCATGGCAGGTCACGGTCGTGATGCTCGGCCAGCGCCACGGCTGTGGTCGCCGCCAATGGAATGCCTTTGTAGGCCGGGCCAAACAGAACGTCGAAGGGAATGCCGCTTTCGGCGATGGCTGCCGCGTAGAAACGCCCCAGCTGCGCCAGGGCCGAACCCGAGTTGAACAGGCCGGCATTGAAGAAGTAAGGACTGGTGCGCCCGGACTTCAGGGTGAACTCACCGAAGCGCAAAACGCCGCGATCGATGGCAAAACGAATAAAATCGCGCTGATACGCTTGCATGAAAAAAAC